>JBDTOH010000016.1:0-25548 GCA_039933355.1 Gemmatimonadota bacterium
AATGTGAGCGTCGCCGCCTCGACCAGGAACTGGAACATGATCTCGCGCCGGGTCGCGCCGAGCGCCTTTCGCACGCCGATCTCCCGGGTGCGCTCGGTCACCGAGATCATCATGATCGCGATCACGCCGATCCCGCCGACCATCAGGCCGACACTGGAGAGCGCCAGCATCACGAGGAAGAACCCGCTCGTCACTTTGTTGTAGGTCTCCAGAATCTTGTCCTGCGTGACGATCGCGAAATTGTTCTCCTGGCTCGGCTTCAAGCCCCGTTTGGTGCGGAGCGCCGTGATGACCTGGTCTTGCGCGTCAGCGACCGTCGCGGAGTCCGTCGGACGGACGTACATCTCGAGCCAGCCCCGCTCGAAGTCCGCGACCTTGGTAAACGCGGTGTGCGGCAGGATCACGATCGGGTAGTTGTCCGAGCTGAACAGGCTCGACGGCGTAGAGTAGATACCGACCACCGTGAAGGGTACGCTGAACACTTTGATCCGCCGCTGCAGCGGATCGAGCCCCGGGAAAAAAGTCTGGGCGATCTTGTCGTTGATGATGGCGACGTTCGCACCCGCGGCAGCCTCGACCTCGGTGAAGTTCCGGCCTGCCGTGAGAGTCCCGCCCCCGGCGGTGAGCAGGTTCTGCGAAGCGCCGACGACCGCCCCCGAGATGTTGAGCTTCTCGTAGCCGATCGGCCCGCTGGTCTGTTCCTTGTAGGCCACCTTATCGATCGCGGGCAGGCGTTCGATGAGGTGGGCCTCCTCGACCGTGATGTAGGGGTTCCGGCGCCACGGATTCTGCTCGTCGGATCCGTCGTCGACGTTGAGCCCTTCGCGGAAGAACCGCTGGACGAAGAATGTCTTGGGACCGGCCTGCTCCAGCATTCCGCTCACGGCCCGGTTGATGCCCGTGATCATGGAGGCCATGGCGATCACGACCATGACCCCGATCGCCACGCCGAGGATCGTCAGGGCCGCGCGGACCTTGCTGGTCTTGATCGAGTCGAAGGCGATCCCCATTCCCTCCACGATGCGGGCGGGATCGAGCAAGCTCACAGATGCCAGGCGGCGGGATTTCATTCGGACCGCAAGGCGACGATCGGATCGAGCTTCGAGGCCCGGCTCGCCGGGTAGATCCCCGCGATCATGCCCACCGCGATTCCCAGAAACACGCTGGCGCCGAGCGACCAGGGCGCGACCGACGCGGGGAGCGGAGATGCTGCCTTGACCGTGTAGGCGAGCCCGATCCCGAGCCCGATCCCGAGCAGCGAGCCCACGGTCGAGAGGGTCGCCGCCTCGATGATGAACTGAGCCATGATGTCCCGCCGCTTGGCGCCGAGCGCCTTACGGATTCCGATTTCGCGGGTCCGTTCGGAGACCGCCATCAGCATGATGTTCATGATGACGATCCCGCCGACGACCAGCGAGATCGCCACGAGGCCGGGGAGGGCAGCGAAGAGCACGGTCGAGATCTTCTTCCAGCCGCTGAGCGCGCCCTCGGCGGTCTGGAGCGCAAAATTGTCATCCTGCGCCGGCCGGAGCCGGCGCCGGATCCGCATCAACTCCTCCGTCTGGTGGAGCGCAGTCTGGAGTGCCTCGGGGTTCGCGGTTTGCACGTGCAGTTCGTCCATGTAGCCGAAGCGGCACGTGGACCGATTGGCCGGGGACTGGAACGGCACGATGACGAACTTGTCCATCGACATCCCGAAGAGCGTGCCCTGCTTTGCCACGACCCCGATGATCCGATACGGAATGCCTTGGACGGTGATCGACTTGCCGATAGGGTCGACGCCGGGAAACAGCTTGTCGGCGACGTCGAAGCCCACGGTCGCGACCGTGGCCCCCACCCGCGCCTCCTGCGGGCTGAACGGCCGGCCGGCCTCGATGTCGTAGTTCTTGATCCGGAAATAGTCCGCGTCGACGACCAGGACGTTCACGCTCTTCGCGGTCTTCCCGTTCCCGATCACCGGCAGCCAATTGTCGCACGCTCTCGCGATGAGCGCGGGCGTTTCCAGCTTGGCCTGAATGAAGGCCGCCTCCCCGTAGTTGATCCGGGGCCGCCGCATCCACTCCCGCCACATGTCGTCGGTGATGTTGCCCATGTTGAAGTTGGGCACCCGGCGGAGCTGGAAGGTGTTGAGGCCGACGAGGCGGTTGGCGAACTCGACCTCCATGTACACGTTCATCCCTTGGACGATCGAGACGACCGCGATCAGGAAGGTCACGCCGATCAGGACCCCGAGGAGGCTGAAAAAGCTCTTGAGCTTCTGGGTCCAGATCGTCCGGAGCGCCATCCGGACCGCCTCGATGAACGGCATGTTAGGCAGCGGCCTCGCGGGGCGGGCGGGGGACGTCGGTGGCGATCCGGCCGTCCCGGAGGGTGACGACCCGGTGGGCGTGCTCGGCGATGTCCGCTTCGTGGGTGACCACGATGACCGTTTGTCCCTGCGCGTGGAGCTGGTCGAAGGTCCGCATGATCTCCACGCTGGTCGCGCTGTCCAGGTTCCCGGTCGGCTCGTCGGCCAGGAGAATCGACGGCTCGTTGACCAGCGCCCGCGCGATCGCGACCCGCTGGCGCTGGCCGCCGGACAACTCGTTAGGCCGGTGGTCCATCCGGTTGCCGAGGCCGACCCGGTGGAGCGCGGCCTTGGCCTTCTCGCGGCGCTCGCGGCCGGAGACACCGGCGTAGATCAGCGGCAGCTCGACGTTCTCGAGCGACGTCGCACGGGGAAGCAGATTGAAGGTCTGAAAGACGAAGCCGATCTCGCGGTTCCTGACCCGCGCGAGCGCGTCGTCCGCCATCCGCGAGACTTCCTGACCGTTGAGCCAGTACTCGCCGCTGGTCGGCGTGTCGAGACATCCGATCAGGTTCATCATGGTGGACTTGCCCGACCCGGACGGTCCCATGATCGCGACGTATTCGTTCCGGCGGATGGGAAGCGTGATGCCGCGGAGCGCCTGAACCTTCTCCTCGCCCATCTGATACTCGCGAACGAGGTCGATCACCTGGATGACGAGATCGGTCACGGCGTCTTCTTCGCCCCCGACTTGTCGTCGATCATCGCCTTGACGCGGGTCGAGTCCTTCATGTCGCGCACCGACTGATAGGGGCCGGCGACGACGGTGTCGCCCCGCTTGAGCCCGGTGAGCACCTCGAAGTATTCCTCCCCCGCGATGCCCACTTTGACCGGCGTGAACAGCGCCGTGCCGTTGGTGACCACAAAAACCCCTTCGCGGTCCTTCTTCTTGTCGGTCTTTCCGGTCGCCGGCGCGGTGCCCGGCTTGAGCTCGTTGGGAAGGTCTTCGTGCTGGCGGACGGTGAGCGCGATGATCGGGATGGAAAGCACCTGGTTCCGTGTATCGGTGATGACCCGAGCCGTCGCGGAGAGGTCCGGGCGGATCGCGGCGGGCGGCTTGGTGAGCGTGACCTCGACGTCGAAGTCCACCGCCCGGTCGCTGCTGGTGCCCTGCGCGGCCGCTGCGCCGGCGGTCGCACTGTTCGAGATCTTGGTTACCCGCCCGACGAACGTGCTGTCCGGGAAGGCGTCGATGGAAACGGCGACTGAGTCGCCCATGTGAACCCTGACGACGTCCGTCTCGTCGACCTTCACCTTGGCGAGGATGGTCGAGAGATCCGCGATCGTCATCAGGCGGCCGGTCTCCTTGGAGAACGTGCCGGGGACCGCGACTTCGCCCACTTCGACCGGGAGCCTAACGACCCGCCCGTTGATCGGCGAGGCGATCCGGGTCTTCGCGAGCTGGTCCCGAGCCTCCTGGAGCGAACCATTCGACTGATCCACGCCCGCGGAGGCCGCGCTGTAGTTCGCGACTGCGACGTCGAAGGCCTGCTGGGACTGCTCGACTTGCTCGACCGACACGAGCGTCGGATTGATCTTCCGCATCTCGCTCCAGCGGTCGAGCTGACGCTTGGCCTGGTCCCGGTTGGTCTGGGCCTGGATGAGCGACGCCTGGCTCGAAGCCGTGAGCCCCTCGAGCCGCTTGACCGCGGATTCATACTGGGCCGGATCGATCTGAACCAGGAACTGGCCCCGCTTGACCAGATCGCCCTCTTTGACGCCCAGGCTGATGATCCGTCCGGTAATGTCCGAGCTGATGTCGACCTGCGACTCGGCTTCGATCTTGCCGCTCGCGGTTACGGTCGAAACGAGGTCCCGGCTGGCCACCGGCTCCAGGCGGACCTCCGTTGCGCGACCGCCCCGTTTGGCGGCGGTCAAGGCGAACAGCGACACTCCCACGACGCCCAGCACGACGATGGCCAAGCCCCACTTTGTACGACGCGACATTCTCGATTCCTCGGTTTTATTGCTCGGTTACCGGAGCGGCCGGCCCACCGCGAATTCCAGCGCCGCGATGGCTTTGTGATAATCGTATATGGCGTTCACGTAGTCGCCCTCGGCCTTTTGGACCGCGTTCTGCGCGTCCGACACCTCGAGGGCGCTGCCGCTGCCTAACCGGTAACGGTCCTGGGCGAGCTGGAGCTGATCGCGCGCGGCCTCGCGGTTGGCCTGCTGGACCGCGATCGCCTTGTAGTTGGTCTGGAGTCCGAGGTAGCGCGCGTGGACGTCGGTTCGGACCCGCAGGGCCTGGGCCCGGACGCCCTCCTCGAGATCCTGCTGCGTGTTGCGCGCCTGCGCGATGCTCAGGTCGCGATTGAAGCCGTCGAAGATCGGCAGCGAGATCCGGATGCCGGCGCTGAACGGCTGCTTGGTAAAATTGAACGGGAAGACATTGTTCTGACTGCGAATCGCCGAGACGACCCCGGGTTGGAGCGCCGAACCGGTCGCGTCGAGCCCGAACTGGCCGCGGCAATCTCCGATGATGCCACCGTTCGGGCGCCCCGGAATCCCGCCGCCGGGCAGGGTCCGGATCAGGTCGTTCTGGAACTCGCAGTTGGACACGTTGCCCTGGGCGCTCGCGAGCGCGCTCCCGAACAGCACGTTCTCGTTGGTGAACTCCTGCGTGAACGCCTGCCATCCCGCCTGGAGGGTCAACGTCGGGAGGTAGCGCGACTTCTGCCCCCTGACGGTCGAGGTCGCCGCGGCCTCGCGCGCCCGAACGGCCCGGAGCGCCGGATTCTGTTCGGCGGCCATGCCTAACAGCTGGTCGAGCTTCCAGGCGGGCTCGGTCACCGGGAACGAATCGCTCAGCCCGACCTGATCGATCTCCGCGGGCAGGTTGACTCCGATCCGCCGGAACAGCTCGAGCTTCGCCTCATTTTCCGCCTGGATCGCGCGGAGGAGCGCGACGTCGGCCTGACCCTTGAGCACTTGGGCCTGCTTGACGTCGATGATCGTGGCCTGACCAACCTGGTAGCGGGCTTGGGCGAGGGCCAAAAAGTCGCTGTTGCGGGTTACCTGCTGCCGGGCCACGTCGCTCTGGGCGGTCGCCTGCAACGTAGTCAGATACTGGAACGCGATGTCGTAGTGGAGCTGGCTCAGCGCACCGCTGATGTCCTCATCGACCGCCTTCGCAGTCGCCCGCTGCTGACCCGGTGCGGACAGGGTGGTCCCGCTCACCTGCCACTGGAGATTGATGCCGTACCCGGACGAGAGCGACGGTGAGCTCTGATCGAATCGGGTCCCGCTGAACTGGTTCGCTCCGGAGCCCGTGTAGCCGAGGTCGCCGTTGACGCTGAGCTGCGGGAAGAGCGCGTTCGCGGTCGCGTTGCGGACACCCCAGTGCGCCGCCGAGGCGTCGTTCAGGGTTTGGCGATAGAGCGGACTGTTTCGTTGAGCTTGGCTGAGCGCCTCCGCGAGCGATACCGTTACCGTCGGCGTGGGTCGGGCGGGTGGCTGCGGGTCCTGCGCGGCCAGGCTCGAAGTCCCGGCCAGGATGGCAAGGGTGACAAAAGACCAGCGGGTCATCGTGGTGTTCCTCTTCGTAGAAATGAGCGAAGGCACCGGGTCGTACGCGGCCCGGTTTCTAAAGGTTTCACCTTGAACCAAAGCCCATTTAAAATAGCTTGGCGTAAGTATTTGCGCCTGGGCATGGTCCCGGTAAACAACACGATTGGAAGAGCCGTGCCCGGTTCTCTTCCCGAGGTAAGCTAATGGGGCAAAGGCAGTTGAGCCGATGTTGCGGGGTGGGGTGCTCCGCTATCGATGTTCGAATGTGGGAAACGACATCCCAGGTTCGAACGATCTATACACCTGCAACGCCGGGTGCAGTCGACAAAGAAGCGGCCGGATCGCATCCGAGATACCGGCCGAGCATATCCAGAATGCGTTCGGCGAGGCGGGCGCCCTGCTCGGCGGTCGCGCCCAAGCTCGGCGGTACGAGCTCGAGCCGGACCTGTTCCGGCGCGAGATGGAGCATGAGGGCGGTCTCGAGTAGGCTCGGGGGTGGCGCGCTCATTCCCACGGTGGCCTGGGTTGCTTCGGGATCGAGATCGAGCACGTCGAAGAAACGGATCTCGCCGAGCGCGCGGATCGTGCTGAGCGCCTCCTGATGGGCGTCGGCCGCGTGGGCGGTGAGAATCATGAACTCTTTGACCTTTGCATCGATCTCCCAAGCCGCGATAAGTTCGTTCATCACCCGATGGAGCGTCTTGCGCGACAAGGACGCGAGCCCGGGGGTGGTCAGATCGGCGCTCGCGTGGACTCCGTACTCGATGACGGGAGCGCAGGGAACGCCTGTCCGCGCGGAGGCTTGGTCGGCGAGATGCTCGACGATGACGGTATCGCAGCCTAACGGGAGGTGCGGCCCCCGCACTTCCAGAGTTCCCACGGGTACGATCAGCCGGCCGGCCCGCGCCAGGGCGGCGGCGGCCTCACCGGGCGTAAGCTCTTTGAGGCGAAGCGGACGAGGCATGCGGTGATCTCTCCTTCGCGGCGATGGTTCGCCGCGTTTCTGGTGGCCCATCTGGCGCTGGCCGAGTGGCTCCGCGGACCGGGCTGGCCCGGTGCGGCGGTGGCGGCGGGTCTGTTGCTGCTCACCGCCTGGCTCCGGCTTCGGCAAACACCGCGCCGGCCTTTGCTTCCCCTGTTGCTGCTGGCGCAGGCGCTTGTAGTCGGCTACTCGCAGGTGCGTATCGCCCGGATCGTCCAGTCGTGGCCGGCCGCGCGGGAGGCCAGGATTCTGGCGGCCCGCGACCACCTCGAGGACGTGCTCCGTGAGGCCCGGCACCGGGCCGACCGAGTAGCGGAAGCCGCAGCGGATCGGGCCGACGAACCACTGGAGGACGCGTTCGACCGCCTTCCGGCGCTGATCCCCGCCCGTGGCGTTGAGACCGGTGCCGCGCTGCTCGAGGCACACGGGCGCCCACTCGCCTGGGCCGGCCGCCACCGGCTGCCACCCGAAGCCGACGGTGACTCGATCGGCTTTCGCTCGACTCCATTCTACGCAGTGCTCGAGTCGCGCCGCCACCATCCGAGCGGACGAGTCGCGGTCGGGTCGGTGCTGCTCGCGGCGGATTCGACCGTACCGGACCGGGCTCAGAGCCTGGCTCAGCTCTTTCTCGAGGAGACGGAAGTCGGCCTCCGAGTGCTCGCTCCCGGCACCGCACCCGACACGTCCGACGTCTTCGACTACGTCCAGCCGACCGTGTCCGGGCAGCGGCTCCTCTTCAGTACGTTGTTCGTTCCGCCAACCGAAGCGCAGGCGTACGAGCGGTCCCACAGCCGGGCGATTCATCGGGCCATGTGGCTGCTCGTGGCCACCTTGCTCGTCGGCCTCGTCGAAGCGACGGCCGGCTGGGAGCGTTCGGTGGTCGCGCTCTTGCCGTTGGTGCTGATGACCCGGCTACCGTTAGGCGAGGTGACCGGCCTCGCGCCGCTGTTCGGGCCCGGCCTGTTCGCGCAGGGACTCCTCGGACCGCTGTCGGAACGCGCCGGGCCGCTCGCCTATGCGGGTGCGGTGATCGTGGTGCTCGGGCTGGCCTGGCGGGACCGGATCCGCGGGCGCCTCTCAGGCGCGCTGGTGTCCGTCGTCCTGGTGCTCGGCGCGCCCTATCTGGTGAGCCGGCTCGCCAGCGGGATTCCGGTGCCGGCGAGCGGCGCCTCGACGACGCTCTGGCTCACGCGGCAGCTCACGATCTTCCTCGCGACGGCCGGCATCATCGTGGTCGCGGGTGCGCTCGCTCCTCGCATGCGGCCCCGGCGTGCCGACCGCTGGTTGCCGGTGGTCGGTGCCGGGCTCGGGATCGTGGCGGCGCTGGTCGGGCTCGAGGTGTGGAACGCCCGCTTCGGCTGGCCGGACTGGTACCCATTCTTGTGGACTCCCGCGATTCTCGCGGTGGTGCTCGGGTTCGAGCGCCGCTCCTCGATCCCGAGCCTCGCCGTAGTGGCGGGAAGCGCCGCGGCGCTGGTCGTGTGGGGCGCGGGCATCGCGGGCGGGATCCAGGCGGCAAGGGCCGACCTCAACACGTTAGGCAGGACGGTCCACCCGGTGGCGGACAGTGCGGTCGGACGGTTCCGCGCCGACCTGGCGCGCGGGGGGCCGCCCCAGACGCCGGCCGATCTGTTCGCGATCTGGCGGGCGAGCCCGGTGAGCCGGCTCCCCTATCCCACCTCTCTCGGGCTGTGGAGAGCGGACGGCCGGAGCGTGGGCTCGGTCGCGCTTCACGAGCTCGACATCCCCGACTCCTTGGTGGCCCGGCTGGTCCTCGAGCTTCCGCCCGGGACCGCCGAGGCGCATCACCAGGAGAACCGGATCCCCTCGGCCTACCATGTTGCGCTGTTCCGAATCGATTCGTCCAGGGTCGTGAGCGTGACGTTAGGCCCGGAGACGGCGCTGATCCGACCGTCCCGGTTCGGCGAGCTCATCGTGTCCGGGGGCCTACCGCCGCTCTACCAGCTGACGCTGTCGCCGGGATCCTCGCTCGAGGAGGCCCAGATCGGCGCGCCGCTGTGGTGGCGGGAAGGGTGGACGGCGCGGGGTCACCGATCGGTCGGAATGGGCTCCGAGGTTCGGGACGTGACCGGCCGGGTAGCGTTAGGCACTCCGGGCGGGATCGTTGTTCGGGGCGTCCTCGTGCTGTTCGTCGACCTGGTCGTCCTCACCCTCCTCGCTCTGATCGCCGACCGGGTCAGGGGCCGTGCATGGGTGAGGCCCGGGTGGATGCCCGAGCTCCGCTCGTTCCGCTCGCGGATCGCACTCGCGCTCGGGGTCTTCTTCTTCGCCGGCAGCAGCGGCTTCGCGATCTGGAACTTGGTCCGGCTCGACGCCGAGCGGCGGGAGCGACGCGACCTGGTGATCGCGCAGGTGCTTCGCGATGCGGCGCCTTCCGGCGCGGTCGCCCGGAATGCGGGCGCCCCGCTCGACGACGTGTTGCGCGAGCTGAGCGACCGGGTCGGCGCCAATCTCGCGCTCTATCGGGACGGCCGGCTGGTCGCCTCCAGCAGCCGGGGGATCTTCGAGGAGCTCGGACTCTTGAGCCCCCTCATGGACCCGGACGCCTACCACCGGATCGCTCTCGACGGCGACGCGTCCGCCGAGGCCGATGGGCCATCGGCAGCGTTCCGGATTCGGATCGGCTTTCACAACGTCCAGTCTCCGACCGGCGACCCGGTAATTCTGGCGTCACCGCAGCGGGCCGATGACGCGGTGCTCGAGCAACAGCAGCGCGACCTCGTGATGGTGTTGCTCCTCGCGGTTCTCTTGGGCGCCGGCGGTGCGCTGGTCGGCGCGCGGATCTCCGCCCGCGCGCTCGCCCGGCCCGTCGCGGAGCTCCGCGATTCGGCGCTTGCATTCGGACGCGGCGGGGCGCTGGTTCGGCCGTCTCGCCCTCCGCCCGCTGAGTTCGAGCCGGTGTTCGAGGCTTTCGAGAAGATGGCCGCAGACGTCCGGACGAGCCGCACCGCCGAGGAGCGCGCCGCGCGCGTCCTCGCCTGGGGCGAGATGGCCAATCAGGTCGCCCACGAGATCAAGAACCCGCTCACGCCGATGCGGTTAGGCGTCCAGCATCTGCTTCGAGTCTATCGGGACGGCCGGGGTCCGATCGGGCCGGTGCTCGAAGAGACGTCGGCGCGGATTCTCGGCGAGATCGACCGGCTCGACCGGATCGCCCGGGCCTTCAGCCGCTTCGCCGCGCCCGGCGCCGGCGGCGCGCCGCTCGAGCCGACCCGGCTCGCCGAGGTAGCGCACGAAGTGGTCGACCTCTATCGGCTCGCGCCCGATGAGGGCGAGGTGATCGTCGAGGCGATCGGATCACCGGTCGAGGTCATGGCTCGGCGGGACGAGGTGAAGGAGACGCTCGTCAATCTGATCGAGAACGCCCGGAACGCTCATGCCCGGCGGATCGTTGTCCGGATCGAAGGGGTCAGGTTCTCCGTGATCGACGACGGCGTCGGGATTCCCCCGGACCGGCTGGGCCGGATCTTCGAGCCCCGCTTCTCGACCACAACCAGCGGTTCGGGGCTCGGCCTTGCCATCGTCAAGCGACTGGTCGAAGGCTGGGGCGCGACGATCGAGGTTCGGAGCCAGGTTGGGAAGGGGACCGAGGTCATCATCGACGGGGGGGCGGCGGGCTCGTCGGCCGCCTGATGCGCGCGGCTCGCCCCGCCACTCCACGGCTCGCCCCAGACCCCCCGCACGGTGACGACCAGTCCAACTAGTGTGGGCTGGTCTCGTCTCAAGGATGCACATGCGGGCGTCATCATTTCTGGTGCTGGTCCTGATCGCGCCCAGCGCGAGCCGGCCCATCGCCGCGCAAACCGTGCGCCGAATCGCTCCCGGCGACGTGGCCCTCAACGCAAGCCGGCTCCACCCTCACGCGGATACCGCCCGAATCGAATGGACCCGGGACGGTGCGACCCGCGCCGGCCCCGCGCAGATCGAAGAGCTCGACCACACCGTCCTCGACGGGAAGCCCGCGTGGCGGCACCGGATCAGGGTCGAAGGCGGCCGATTCGTCATCGACGACACGACCTGGTACGAGGCCAAGACGCTTCGGCCCATCCGGCACCACTCGCACGGGCCCGCCGGCTACCTAACGGTCGACTACTCCGAGCATCGCGCCGTTGGCACGCTCGACTCGAGCGGCCGAGTCACCCGGCACGACGTCGACCTTCCGGGGGGAGCCTTCGACCCAAGCACCCTCCACCCGATGATCCGCTCGCTTCCGCTCGGGCCGGGCGCGGTCTTCGTCTATCCCGTTCTCAGCACCGACGTGTGGACCGTCCGGAGTGACACGATTCGCGTGGAAGGCGCCGACTCGGTAGCGACCGGTGCCGGGTTCGTTCCCACCTGGCGGCTTGCGATCCTCGCGGCCGGTCGGCGGGCGACCTATTACGTACGGCAGGATGACGGTCTCGATCTCGAGGTTCATGTCGACGTTGGACCGGGCACCGCGATGCGGATTCGGAAATCGGGGGTCAAGTGAAGCGCGCGGTCATTCGAGCGATCATGGCGATCTCGGTGGCCGGGCCAAGCGTGGCCGTGGCGCAGACGAATTGTCGGCCGGCGGAGCCGGGCCGGGACGCCAAGGCGTGGCTGGCGGCAGCGGGCACGGCGATGGGAACCGATCGCGGGGCGAATCGGCTGCTGCACTACCACGCGTCCCAGAGCGCCGAACAATCATATCAGTCCGACCGACCGTATCCGCCATACTTCAGCGCGTTCTCCTCTCAAGAGATCTGGTTCGATCCCGAGTCGGGCACCGAGCGAGTTCGTGCGGAAGGCGTTTTTCCAGGAACCGGTCCCGGTCCGGGATCGGACTTCCTATTCACGGCCCGCTCATCGTGGATGGTGCGCGATACTCTGATGCGCGCGGTCGCACCGTTTCACGCGCAGGGCATGGTCCAGCGCTCGCTCAATCCCTGGGCGGTGATTCTCGACTGGCAGCGCGGTACGGAGGTGCGAGTCGATCGCGTCTGCTCCTATCGCGACTACCCACGAGTGGTCCTGTCGAGGCGGACCGGTGATCGGACCGAACGATTACTGCTCGACCCCAAGACGGCCTTTCCGGTGAAGCTCGAGCTGCAGGAGTCGCATTACCTCTGGGGGGACGTCCACGTCGAGTATCTCTGGTCGACCTGGATCCACCTGGCGGGGGTGAGTTTCCTGTCCGCGAGCTTTCGTGTTGTCGACGGCGCGACAGAGGTTTCGAGAACGGTCGGAAGGGGCGAGCTCATCGCGCGGGACAACGGCCCGGTCCTGGTGCCTCCGGATCCGGCGCTCCTGATGGACGGCAAGGCCGCGTTTGCATTCCTGCAAGCCACGCCGCCCGACACGATTCGAATTGGGCCGAGCGCGTTTCTGCTTTCCAATCGAGGCTACGCGGAAGCGGTCGTCCTTGCCCGCGACACGGTGTTCATGCTCGAGGCGACGCAGGGGGAAGCCCGCGCCCGACAGGACTCGGTCTGGATCGGCAAGCTGTTTCCGGGGCATCATCCCATTGTCGTCGTCGTCACCGATCTCGCATAGCCTCACCTCGCCGGGGTTCGTTTCTGGGTCGCGAGCGGGGCGATCATCGTTTTCGCATCGAGCGTCGAAGCCGTTTCTCGATCGAGTGATTGCGCGGAGCTGGCGGGACCACCCCGATCTCCTGGAGCGCCATCGGTTCCCGATGCGGTTTCGGGCGGTGAACGACTCGCTCCGGCTAGCGGGCGGCGGGCTGGTACTCCACGCCATCGACGGGATCGGCAGTGAAGGAGCGTTGATGGGCTGGCTTCCCAGCGAACGGTTCCTTTGGGCGAGCGACTACGTCCAGACGGTGAGCGAGCCGAGCCAATATGCGTCCGAGGTGGTGAGCGCCGCAGGTCGAGTGGGGATTCGGCCGGCCCGGCTTGCCGCCCAGCATCTTCCGCTTACGGAGTGGTCAAAGGTAGAGCAGCTTCGCTAAACTAGGTCGCATGACTCAGCCGGAAGAGGCGCCCCGGACGCCGGTGGTCGCGCTGTTCGTGGCGTGCACCGTGATCATGGGCCTGTCGATCGCGACCGGCGGGACGATGCGGCGCCTCGAGAACGAGCCGGTCGAATGGTTGCCGGTCGTCGTCGTGAGCGCGTCGCAGTGGTGGTTCTGGGCACTCGCGGCGCCGATCATATTCGGGCTGAGTCGCCGGTTTCCCCTGACCGGCAGGGCGGTGCCGCGGTCTTTGGCGGTTCACGCCGCGGCAGCCGTTGCGACAATTCTCATTCACACGCTGTTCGTCGTCGCCGTCTCCCGGCTCGCCTATCCGCCGCATGGTCCGGACGCGTCGTGGGGACGGTGGCTCCTCTCGTTCGTCATGAGCCGCGGCCTCTTCGAGCTGATTGCCTACGCCGGTCTCGTCGCGCTGGCCCAGGCGATCGACAGCCGGTTCCATTTGAAGCAGCGCGAGGTCGCCGCCCTGGAGCTCGAAGCCGAGCTGGCCCATGCCCAGCTCCACGCGCTCCAAATGCAGCTGCAACCGCACTTCCTCTTTAACACGCTCCACGCGATCGGTGTCCTCACCGAGGAAGACCCGCCCAAGGCATCCCGAATGATCGCCGCGCTCGGTGACCTGTTGCGGGCAACGCTCGCGACCCAATCGACTCAGGAGATCTCGCTCGGACGGGAGCTCGAGCTCTTGGCACGCTATCTCGAGATCGAGACGACGCGGTTTCCGGACCGGCTCGAGGTCGCGATCGATGTTCCGGCCGAGCTCCAATCGCTCTTGGTTCCGACGTTCCTGCTCCAGCCGTTGGTCGAGAACGCGATCCGCTACGGCATCGCGCTCCATCCGGTCACCGGGACGGTCCGGGTCCGGGCGCGGCGAAATGGCGCCGGTCTCGAGCTCTCGGTGTGGAATGACGGCTCGTCGCTTCCCGCGGGAAAGGGGTCGGGCGGCGTCGGGCTCGCGACCACGAGGGCGCGTCTCACCCGGCTCTACGGTGCGGCCGCCGGTCTCGACCTTCGGAGCGGGGGCGACGACGGCGTCGAAGCACTTGCCTGGCTCCCGGCCCATCATGAACCCGTCGTCTAGAATCCGCGCGCTCGTCGTCGATGACGAGCCCTTGGTTAGGCGCGGCCTGCTCCGCCTCCTCGCGAGCGAGTCGGACGTAATCGTCGCGGGTGAATGCCGGGACGGTGAGGAGGCGGTCGACGCGATTCGCCGGGAGCGCCCGGACTTGCTGTTTCTCGACGTGCAGATGCCCGGTCTCGACGGCCTTGGTGTGCTTCGCGCCCTCGGTCCCGAGCGGCCGCGGGCAATCGTCTTCGTCACCGCATACGATCGTTATGCGATCGAGGCGTTCGAGCATCATGCGGTCGACTACCTCCTCAAGCCGTTCGACGAGAGCCGGTTCCGGACGGCCCTCGGCCGGGCGCGCGAACGCCTCGCGGTCCCGGCCGACGACCGGATCGAACGGCTCCTGACGCGGCTCGCCCCGGAGCGCTGGGTCGAGCGGCTTCCGGTCAAGCTCGGTGCGCGAGTGGTACTGGTCGGGGTGGACGAGATCGACTGGCTCGAAGCGGCCGACAACTACGTCCGGCTCCATGCGGGCGGTGGCCGCCATCTGGTGCGGGATACGCTTCGGGCCCTCGAGGAGCAGCTGGATCCGCGCCGGTTTGCCCGGATTCATCGCTCGGCGATCGTGAATCTGGCCCGGGTGAAGGAGCTGGTGGCGCAGCGGAGCGGCGACTATGCGGTGGTGCTGGCGAGCGGGGAGCGGCTCACGCTGAGCCGGTCGTTCAAGCGCTTGTTCGAGCAGCGTCTGGGGCGACCGCTCGGGCCCTGAGCTCAGGCGTGGCCGTTCTGGACCCGGCCGGCCAGCCATCGCTCGAGCACCCGGCCGAGCTCTTCGACCTGGACCGGCTTGCTGATGTAGTCGTTCATCCCGACCGCGAGGCAGCGCTCGCGGTCGCTCGGCAGCGCGCTCGCCGTCATGGCGATGATCGGGATGTCGCGGTCGGGACCGTCGATGGCGCGGATCTGACGGGTCGCGTCGTAACCGTCGAGCTCGGGCATCTGGCAATCCATCAAGACGGCATCGTACCGATGTCTGCCTAACAGCTCGAGGGCCTCGCGTCCGTTGCCCGCGACTTCGACCTCGAGCCCGAGCCGCTTGAGCATCCAGATGGCGATCCGCTGGTTGGCCGGATAGTCTTCCGCGAGGAGAATCCGGCCGGTGAGGCGAACGATCCGCGGCGGCGCCGGCGCCACCTCGGCCTCGGCCTCCGCGTTTCCGAAGGGGATCCTGACCCAGAAGGTGCTTCCGCTGCCGACTACGCTCTCGAGTTCGATCGTGCCCGCCATGAGTAAGGCGAGCTTGCTGCAGATGGCGAGCCCGAGCCCGGTGCCGCCAAACTTGCGGGTCGTCGAGGCGTCGGCCTGGGTGAACTTCTCGAAGATCGCCGCCTGCTTCTCGGCCGGGATACCGATGCCTGAGTCGCGAATCGCGAACCTGATCTCCGTGCGGCTCGCCGACGGGGGCTCGGCCGAGATGGAGACACTGACCAGCCCCTCGCTGGTGAACTTGATTGCGTTGTCGATGAGATTGGTGAGAATCTGACGGAGCCGGCCGGGATCGCCGAGGACGAAGCGGGGAACCTCGTCGCCGAAGGCGATATCGAGCCGGATTCCCTTGGCGTCGGCCTTGGCTTTCAGCAACCCGGCCGCCGCCGTCGCCGTATCGTGGAGATCGAACCGGATCGCTTCGACATGAAGCTTCCCAGCCTCCAGCTTCGAGAAGTCGAGAATGTCGTTGATGATCTTGAGCAGATCGCCCCCCGAGCGCGCGATGGTGCTCGCGAGGCCGTGCTGCTCGGGGTTGAGATCGGTCTCGAGGAGCATGCTCGCGGTCCCGAGGACCGCGTTCATCGGGGTGCGGATCTCGTGACTCATGTTGGCGAGGAACTCGCTTTTCGCCTGGCTTGCCTGGGTCGCGACGTCCCGGGCCTGCCGCAGCTCGGCGGTGCGAGCCTCGATTGTGTCCTCGAGGTCCTTGTTGGTCCGGCGCAGCTCGTCCCGGAGCGCTTCCGACCGGAGCGTTCCTGCGCAGCTCGAGAGCACGATCGAGATCAGCTTCTGGCAACCGTTAGGGATGAAGGGGCTTCGGTCCTGCATCAGACCGATGAACATTCCGATCGGCTCGTTTCGCGTCGTCAGCACGTGCAGCATCACGCTCCCCTCGTTGCCGCGCGCCGGCACGATGACGGGGTGATCGTGCGCGAGCGCCCACGCGAACACGCCGGCCTCGATCTGGGCTTCGAGCTCGGCTCGCAGCGCGTCGATGCGGCATTCCGGGGCGGCGGATGCGAGCGGAAAGTCGGCCGAGAGAGGGTCGAGCAGGAAGAACGCGAGGCCGTCGAAGTGGCAGAGGCGGGTGAGGACTTCGCCCGCGTTTGCGAGGAGCGCCTCGGCACTCTCCTCTTCCGTCCGGCCCGGCTGCGTCATCCCGATCCGCGCGACGAGGTCGAGCGCGTCGAGCAGCCACCGGTTCATGGCTCGGGCCGCGTCCTGCGCTTCGGGATCCACGGCTCGGGGCGGTCGCGACTGGCCGGTCGAGGTCATGTCAAGCCGCCATTCCCATCATGGCTTCGACCGCGTCGCCGAACTGAGTCTCGACTTGCTTGAGCAGCGTGGGGAGTGAAGCGGCGGACAATCCGACCGCCTCCCAGGTGCTCGGTTCGAACGACGGGACGAGATGCTCGCCGCTCGAGCCTAACTGCAGCGCGTTCGCGATGATGTCGGCGAGGTGGACGATCGCTGTCGCGGTTGGCTCGCGCGTGGCGAGCTTCGGGCTGTGATGGTGAGCCGTCACTTCGACCAGCATGTTCGGCAGCCGCCATCGCTCGAGCAGCAACGCGCCGACCACGCCATGGTGGAAGCCAAGGAGCTTTTGCTCGACTTGATAGAGGAGCTGCCCCGACCGGCTGCATTCCATCAGCGCTGAGGCCGCCTCGAGGGGCGCCTTCGCGTAAATGATCGGCCGGCCGATGTCGTGGAGCAGCCCGGCAACAAAGAACCGCTCGACGTTCGCCTCCCGGCGCTGCAGAGCGATCAGCCTGGCCGCGATCCCACATCCGATGCTGTGACGCCAGAAGGAGTCCATGTCCACGAGGTGGGACGGTACCATCTGGAACAGGCGCATGAACGCCGTTCCCACAGCCAAGTCACGTAACTGCGAGAGCCCGACCACGCTGATCGCCTGCGGGACGGTGACGATCCGCGACGGAAAGCCATAGATCGGGCTATTGACCAGGCGAAGCAGCCGCGTCGTGAGACCGGGATCTTCCGAGATCACGTGACCCACATCGGATGCGGAGCTCAGCGGGTGGTCCATGACTTCGGTGAGCCGGTGATAGAACATCTGCACCGTACCGACGTCGAGCGCACCGCGCAGCAGGTCCTCGGCGCAACGCGGCATGACTAGACTTTCTTCGCAGCGTTGGCGAGCACGCAGTGTCGGAATAAAGTTGCCATGAACGGATGGTCGAGGTCGTGGTGCCGGAAGGCAGGCCGGATCGTCTGCTCGCTCAGGGCAATGGCTTCAGGCGTGATCTCCTGGGGCGCGTCTTCCACCGGCTCGTCTCCGGCGATCTCGGCTTCGGGGATGCCCCACATGTGGCAGTAGCGGAGGTGGCGATCCGTAAGCGCGGTGCCGACCGGTAGCAGGAGGCGGCCGGCTGCATCAACGAGATCCTTGCCGAGGACCATTTCGGTCCGAAGCTGTTCGAGGCTCACCCGCATTTGGCGGTCGACTCCTGATGGGCGTTGCTGGACGGCTGCTGCTGGGGCACACACCTCCCACTCAGTGAGGATATCGGCTCTTCGGGCCAAGACTTGAGTCCGCAGCCGCTTAGACCGATGCTTCGGCTATGACATTCGAGTTCGACCGCGCGCACTACCGGGTGACGTACCCGCTTGCTGCCCGCCCAACGTTCGATTGGGCGGGGCGTTCCTGCGTAGTCCTCGACGTTTCCGAGCACGGAATCCGCTTCTTGCCGCCGGATTCGGACGCGGCGAAGATCGGAGACCCAATAAAGGGCATCGTGAGGTTCCGATCGGGTAAGACGGCTGACGTAGATGGGACCGTTGTCCGGTTTTTCGACGGTCAGGTGGGCGTCGAGCTCAAGACTGACATCCCATACCGCTTGATTGTCGACGAGCAGCAGTATTTGGTGAAACGATTTCCTACCCGGCGGTAGCAAATCCAGCCAATCTTGCCGGTCGGGGGGAGTCGTTCGGGAGGCGGCCCGCGGGTTGCGACAGAAAGATGCGGAAGGTCTCGCCGTTCCATCCGCTCGCCGACTGGGGTATAACGCCGTGAGTGTTGATCCAATCCCCCAAAATCTGGTCGCTGTTCACGACCTCTTGACGGAAACCGTTGCAGTTGCAAACGATAGCGGCGGCAGCTTCACGTGGGGGGTCTCGATCTTCCCGCGCACCGGCCGGTTCGACGCGCCGGTCTTCGGAGTCGTGACCTGTGGCGGCGAATCTACAACTTTGACGTATCGGCTCCTCCAGTCCTTGATGGCGCTTCCGGTCTACGTCAGCGGACGAGTGCCCGCAACAATTCGTGATGGGATGGCGTTTGGTCCCCGACGAGCGTCCCCTCCACCGGCGCTGATGGACCAACCGGTTTTGCACGTCATGCTCACGTGCTGTATAGGAGCGACACGGGAGGATCTGGACCGGACGATGCCGCTCGAATCGACCGTCTTCGCCGGCGATCTCAAGGCGCCGATCATCCTGTTGACCGAAGGCCGGCCGGACGGGTGGCCCCGCTAGCCCGAGCAGTACGTGCGCTGGTATTCCTGTTTGGCCAACCGATGAACCCGTTCTTTCTCCTCTCGGACCCGAGCCGTATGCTCCGCGACGGCCCCGGCATCGACGTAGTCCGCCAGGCTGTCGATCACCCAATCGAGTAGGGTGGCTCTCCCGTACAACGGAATTCTCGCCAGCACGCCCGGATCGCGCTCGATCTCGGCATAGGGTAAGACGCGCGCAGGGTCGGCCAGCTTCATCGACGCTGCGGTCGGCCCGAACAGGACCGCATAGTCGAGTGCAGGGTCTCCGAGCCTCAAATCGTCCCAATCGACCAACGCCCATGCTCCGGTCGGGCCAACGATCACGTTGTTGATCCAGAGATCCGCGTGAATCGGGTGGTCGGCGGGGGCCGCGAACGCGGGCGCTTCGACTGCCGCCTCCTCGAGCGTGTTCACCTCCTGAGTCATCCAGGCGAGGTGTTCCGCTGTAACGAACGGCGGAGGAGTCACTTCGATGGTGGCGAGGTCCTCGGCGAAGCGGGTGATGAACGTCTCTCGAAAGACGCTCTCGCATGAGCCCGCAAGCTCGCCTTTCCTGAGGTATCTACGGACGTCAGTGTCGCGGTGGAGGCGGCTGACGGTCGCGGCGACCTCGTCCTGGAGCGCCTCCGACCAGGCCTGGGGGGGCTCGCCGGGCACGTCCTCGAACAGGAGACCGGCATGGTCGGTTCCGGGGATCACCACCCAGGCGACAACCCGCGGCGCCCGGTAGCGCTCCGTGAGCGGAGGGTGAATCTGGTACCAGTGCCCGAGGCGGCGCCGTCCGTCGGCCGAGCCGGCCAATTTGAGATGGTAGCTGGTAGCTCCGTCGGTGATCCGGAACGATTGATTGACGAACCCGCCCCAGTTGAGCCGGTACTCGGCGGTGAGCCGGGACTGGTCCATGCCTAACGCCGCCGCCTGACGTTTGAACCAGGCGACCACCGCCGGCTGGAGTAGGTCGAGTTCCATGGTGCGGATGATACCCGCCTCAGGCATCGGAGTCAGCCCATCCGGCGAGCGCGACTCTCCTCCCGGCGCCGGGTGATCGACCGCCGGTCCTTCGGCTATAAGGCCGCGATCGCCTGGATCTCGATGTCGATACCCGGCTGGAACCGGCTGACCGGCACGATCGCCCGAGCCGGGCGGGCGTCACCCATAACCCGCTTGTAGGCGGCGTTCACCGCGGCCCAGTCTTCGATCTTGGTGATGTAGACGGTCACCTGCAGGCACCGGTCGAGCGCCGAGCCGGCCGCCACCAGGATCCGCTCGAGATTCCGGAGCGCGCGCTCGGTCTGCTCGTCGATCGTGCCGGGGACCGGCTTGCCCGCCTCCAAGTCCGCCGATACCTGGCCCGAGACGTACACGAGACCGTTATGCACGACGGCCTGAGAATAGTGGCCGACCGGCGTGGCCGTGCCGGGCGCGTGGATGGGCGTGATGGATGCCATCGATTCCTCGTCTGGATGAGCGGGGGTTCCGAGCCGACCCGGCTACCGCTGCCAATCTGGACGGTGGCCCTGGCGTCGGGCAAGCGCTAGGAGCGCCGGGTGGCGGCCTTCAGATCTTTCGCAAAGCTCGACAGACCGGTGAGGAGCGCGGGAAAATCGGCCTCGCCCTTGGCGATGCGCTCGACGATGGCCGAACCAACGATGGCGCCGGCCGCGCCCATCGCCACCGCGCGCCGTACCGCGTCCGGCCCGCTGATGCCGAATCCGAGCAAGGCCGGTGGGGCCCCGAGCGCGCGGAGTCGCCCGAGCAGCGCCGAGGAGTCGTGCCGGAGCGCGGCGTCGGCGCCGGTGACGCCTTCGCGGGAGACAACGTAGGTGTAGCCCCGCGCGAGCGCGGCGATCCGGCCGAGGGTCTCCTCGCTCGCGTTAGGCGGGGCGATCAGCACCGACGCGATCCCGTGAGCCTCGGCGACCGCCGCCACCTGCGCCGCCTCGGCGACCGGAAGGTCGGCGATCAGCACCGAATCCACGCCGGCGGCTCGGGCCGCCTCGAAGAACCTCGCCGGGTCGTCGTGCATGACGAGGTTGGCGTACACCAGCAGCCCGATGGGAAGCTCCGGCCACTCGGTCCGGCAGGCGTGGATGAGCGGCCAGCATGCCGCCGGAGTCATGCCGCGCTCGAGGGCGCGGGTCGCGGCGGCCTGAATCACCGGACCGTCGGCGACCGGATCGGAGAATGGGATGCCGAGCTCGAGCGCATCAGCGCCCGCGTCGACCAGCGTGCGGACCAGGTCGAGGAACCGGTCCGGACCGGGATCGCCTAACATCAGGAACGGCACGAACGCCGCCTCGTGCCGGCCGGCGAGCCGCGCGAACATCGGTGCGTATCGCGTGGTGGTCACGGCGCGATCTCCTTCGCCGGAGGCTGGGCTGCGATCCACTCGCCGACCGTCGCGAGATCCTTGTCGCCGCGGCCGGACAGATTCACCAGAATGTGCCGCGGCGGCGCGGCGCCGGCGGCAATCTCGAGCGCCTGCGAGAGCGCGTGGGCCGATTCGAGCGCCGGGAGAATTCCCTCGCGGCGGGCGAGGAGTCCGAACGCCCGAACTGCTGCGTCGTCGGTGCAGCCGACGTAGGTCGCCCGGCCGCTCTCCTGAAGCGCGGCGTGCTCCGGGCCGACTCCCGGATAGTCGAGGCCGGCGGAGATGGAGTGCGATTCGGTGATCTGACCGTCATTGTCCTGCAAGATCTTCGTGTAGGCGCCATGAAGGACACCGGGCCGGCCCTGTTGGAGAGTCGCGCCGTGCAGGCCGGTCGTGAGCCCGCTCCCGTCCGCCTCGACGCCCAGGAGTCGGACCTCCTCGTCAGGGATGAACGCCGTGAAGATGCCGATCGCATTCGATCCCCTGCCCACGCTCGCGACCACGAGGTCGGGAAGCGTTCCCGTCGCCCGGAGAAACTGTGCGCGGGCCTCGTCCCCGATCACCCGCTGAAAGTCGCGCACCATCACCGGGAAGGGATGCGGCCCCGCGACCGTGCCCAGCAGATAATGGGTGGTCTCGTACGACGCGGACCAGTCCCGCAACGCCTCGTTGATGGCGTCCTTGAGGGTTGCGGACCCGGTTGCGACCGGGATGACCGCGGCGCCCATGAGCCGCATCCGGAGCACGTTCTGCTGCTGCCGCTCGATGTCTTTCGCGCCCATGTAGACCACCGTCTCGAGACCGAGGACCGCGCCGGTGATCGCGGTGGCCACCCCGTGTTGGCCGGCGCCGGTCTCGGCGATGAGACGGCGCTTGCCGAGGCGCTTGGCGAGGAGACCCTGGCCTAACGCCTGGTTCGTCTTGTGGGCGCCGCCGTGGAGGAGGTCCTCCCGCTTGAGCCAGAGGGTAGTCGCGGTGCCGGCGGGGAGGTTGCGGCACCGGTAGAGCGGCGTCGGGCGTCCCGCGTAGGTCGCGAGGAGACCGCTCAGCTCGGCCTGGAAGGCCGGGTCGTCGCGGGACTCCAGGTATGCCTCCTCGAGCGCCTCGAGAGCCGGCATCAGGATCTCGGGCACATAGGTGCCGCCGAAGCGGCCGAACCGGGTTGCCAGCTTCATTGCGTCCTCGCTCGGCGGCGGCCGCGCCGAATAGTGAAAAAGGCGTCCAGCTTCTCGCGGTCTTTGATGCCGGGTGCCGCCTCGACCCCGGAATTCACGTCGAGGAATTGAATCCCGAGGGCTCCGGCCGCTTCGGCATTGGCAGGGCTGAGGCCGCCGCTCAGCACATAGCGCGAGCGATCGAGGCCGGTGGGAAGACGGGTCCAGTCGAACGGGCGCCCGGTGCCGCCGCGCTGCTCGTCGGACGGCGCGTCGAGCAGAATCCGATCGACCCCGAAATCCTCGGGGCGGGGAATCGGGCCGCGAACCTGGACCGCTTTCCACACCTCGCAAGAGCTCGGGAGGCGGCGCCGGATATCGCGAACGTAGTCGGCGGTCTCGTCTCCGTGGAGCTGAACGGCGCCTAACGCAAGCCGCGTCGCCACCGCGGCGGCATCCTCGGGTGGTGCATCGACGAACACACCGACCCAGCGGAGCGGCGCCGCCGAGCGTACCGCGCGCGCCGCCCGCTCGGTCACCGCGCGCGGCGACGCGGCGACGAAGATCAATCCGCCGTGGGTAGCCCCGAGCCGGTGCGCCGCCTCGGCGTCTTCGGGACGGGTGAGCCCGCAGACCTTGGTCGGGCCGAAGATGAGCGAGCGGGTGGCGTGCCCGATATCCGGCGAGCGCATCAGCGCCGTACCGACGAGGAAGCCGTCGACCGCCGGCGCCATGGCCCGGACCGATTCGTAGTCGCCGAGGCCCGACTCCGACACGACCAGCCGATCCGGTGGAACGAGCGGCGCCAGTCGCTTCGTCACCTCGAGGTCGACCGCGAGGGTTCCGAGGTCCCGGTTGTTGATCCCGATTACCGGAGCGCCTAACGCCAGCGCCCGGCCGACCTCCTCGGCCGTATGGGCTTCGGTGAGAACCCCCATCCGAAGGCGGCGAGCGGCGTCGGCGGTACGGCGGTAGGTGGCGTCGTCCAATACCGACAACATGAGGAGCACGGCGTCGGCCCCGTGGCTGCGTGCCTCTACCACCTGGTACGGACCGAGCAGGAAGTCCTTGCAGAGAACCGGCTGGGTCACAGTGGCGCGGACCCGCGCGAGCGTATCGAACGACCCGCGGAAGTAGGTCTCGTCCGTCAGAACCGAGATCGCGCTTGCGAAGGGCCGGTACGCCTCGAGCACCTGCTCGACGTCGTCTCCCGCGCGGATGCTGCCCTCCGACGGGGACGCCCGCTTCACCTCGAGGATGAAAGCCGGAGCCGGTCCTCGGAGCGCCGCCACAAAGTCGCGATCGGACGGAACCACCTGCCGCTCGAGGTCGGGAAGCGGCCGGAGGTCCTCCCGGACCGCGACCTCGCGTCGCTTGGTCGCGAGAATTCGATCAAGTGCCATGGCTCACCTCGGCGAGCCGAGCGAGACGCTTCGCGGCGCGGCCCGATCGAATCGCATCGTGGGCGACGCGGTAGCCTTCCTCGAGGTCGCTCGCCACGGCGGCAACCCACAGCATCGCGCCGGCGTTGATCGCCACCGCGGCCTGATGCGCGGCTGAGGCCTTGCCGGCGAGGAACCCCGCGAGCCAGGCCGCGGATTCGATCGGATCACCGCCGGAAAGCTCGGCGAGGGCGCTTCGCGGTGCACCGGCATGCTCGGGCTCGAGCACGAGGTCGTCGACCCGGCCGTCGTGGAGCCGCGCGGCAGTCGTCGGACCGTGCAACGCGATCTCGTCGAGATCGCCGCCGTTCACGACCAGGGCGGCCCGGCAGCCTAACAGTTGCAGCGTCTCGGCAAGCGGCCGGCACAGCTTCGCGTCGTAGACGCCGACGACCTGCCACTCGGGGAGGGCCGGGTTGGCCAGCGGGCCGAGGAGGTTGAAGAGCGTTCGGGTCCGGAGCGCACGGCGGACACCCATCGCCTGCTTGATGCCGGGATGGTACGCGGGGGCGAACAGGAAGCAGACGCCGGCCTCGTCGAGGCAGCGACGGGCGACTTCAGGAGCGGGATCGAGCTTGACGCCTAACGCCTCGAGCACGTCCGCGGACCCGGACCGGGACGAGATCGCCCGGTTGCCGTGCTTGGCGACCGGCACGCCGCACTCGGCGGCGATGAATGCGGCCGCGGTCGAGATGTTGACCGTGCCGGCCCCGTCCCCACCGGTTCCGCAGGTGTCGGCGACGCTGTACGCCGGCTTGGGAAACGGCAGCGCAGAGGCTCGAAGCGCCTGGGCCGCGCCGGCAATCTCCGGCGGAGTTTCGCCCCTGGTCTTGAGCGCGGCGAGCAGCGCC
This sequence comes from Gemmatimonadota bacterium, assembly GCA_039933355.1. Taxonomy (GTDB): domain Bacteria; phylum Gemmatimonadota; class Gemmatimonadetes; order Gemmatimonadales; family GWC2-71-9; genus SHZU01. The sequence continues at coordinate 24,482 of JBDTOH010000016.1, forward strand.
GCGATCTCGATCTCCGAGCAGTGTCCTCGAACGAGATCGGTAAACGCCTCGAAGCTCTCGACCTGGTCGAGGCTTCGGTGCCGGAGGGTATCGAGCAGGTCAGTGACCGACATGAGCGGCCCAGACGAGAACGTTGTCGATGATCCGGCCCCCTTCGGGCGTGAGGATCGACTCGGGATGGAACTGCACGCCGAGAATCGGGGCCGTGTTGTGCTCGACGGCCATCACGACTCCCGCAGTATCCGCCGCGCTCGTGAGCGGAGCTGCCACGCTCCGGGCCGCGAGTGAATGATATCTGCCGACGGTAAGAGGCGACGGCAAGCCCTCGAACAGGGGACCGCCGCGGTGCTCGACTCTGGACGTCTTCCCGTGAAGCACCTCGGGCGCTGGGCCGACGACCCCGCCGAACGCCTCGACGATCGCCTGGTGACCGAGGCAGACTCCAAAAATGGGAACCACGCCTGCCGCGAGCCGGATCAGCTCGATGCAGCAGCCGGCGTCGGCGGGCGCGCCGGGACCGGGTGAGAGCACGATGAGTGACCGGCGGCCGCCCAACCGAGACCTCTCGAGGATGTGCCGGGCGCCGACGTTGTTCCGCCACACCTCGACTTCCGCCCCGCCTCGACGAGCGAACTCGTCGACCAGGTTGTAGGTGAACGAATCCACGTTGTCGATAAAGACCGCCCGGAGCGCGTCAGACATTGACCGTTGCCTCCGCTCCGATTGCGCTGAGCACGGCGGCGGCCTTGCGAGCCGTCTCTCGTGCTTCTGATCGCGGGTCGGAGTCCAGCACGATGCCGGCGCCGGCGCGGACGTGGGCGATCCGGTCCACGACTACGGCGGAACGAATCACGATCGCGGTCTCGAGGGTCCCTCCGTGCGTCAGGTATCCGACGGCTCCGCCATAGAAGCCCCGGCGCGAGCTCTCCACCAATCGGAGTATCTCCGCGGCGCGGACCTTCGGCGCCCCGACCAGCGTTCCCATATTCATGGTTGTCGCGTAGGCCTCGAGCGCGTCGACGTCGGGCCGGAGCGTGCCCTCGACTTCGGAGACGAGATGCATAACG
>JBDTOH010000017.1:0-24395 GCA_039933355.1 Gemmatimonadota bacterium
ATCGCTGACCCAGGTCTTGCCGTCCACCACGAACGAATAGCGATACCGCCCTGGCGGAAGGGGCACGGTCACCCACCAGACCCCATCCCCGTCGGCATGGAGAAGCGGAGTCGCGGAGACATTCCAGTCGTTGAAGTCGCCGACGACCGCCACCGATGCCGCCTTGGATGCGACCAGCACGAACTGAGTCGGTTGGATCAGCTCGACCGTGGCGCGGGTGACCGGCGGCTCTACGCTGAGCCGGGCGGCGAGCCGGCCGACGGCGACGGCCAATGCCGTCAGGCCCGCCGCAATGGCGAGACCGCCGAGCGGGCTCAGCCGGATGGTCCACCGGCGGCGCGACCAGGTGACCGGCGGCTCTCCGGCCGGCACTCCGGACCGGTGCGGCGGAAGGCGATCGATCTCGGCCATGACCCGGCCGGTGAAGCCCGGAGTGATCCGCACCGGTTCCTTGAGCGCCTCGGCGATGCGCTCGAGCGAGTCGTTGTCTTCAGCCACGGACCGTCTCCTCGAGCAGCCGGCGAAGCTCTTCGCGCGCCCGGAACACGCGCATGCGGAGCGACCCGGCGCGGGTGCCGGTCAGCTCCTCCATCTCCTCATAGCTCAGATCTTCCACGTGCTTCAACAAGAACGCCTCCCGCTGCTCCTGAGGAAGTTGCTCGAGCGCCCACATGATCGCCTCCCGCCACGCGTCCTGGTCCTCGGAGTGGGCGACGGAGGCATCGGCGACGGCGACGTCGTTCGTCACCATGATCTCCTGTCGTCGGGCCCGCTGCGCCGCGTAGGTCCGGCACCGGTTGACGAGGATCGTGAAGACCCAGGGTCCGAATCCCTCCGGTCTGGTGCAGCGGGCGAGCGACCGGTATCCCCGAACGAATGTGTCCTGCAGCGCATCCTCGGCGTCGGCCTGGTTGCCGAGCATCCGCAACGCATAACGACCCAGCCGCTCCTTGTAGCGGTCCACGAGCCGGGCGTATACCTGGGGCTCTCCCGCCAGGACACGGCGTAGCAGCGCGGCGTCGGTCTCGTCCGTCACGGTACTAATACCCGAAGGAAGTGACCGGCGTCACGAAACCCGAGAGCGCCGAGGACGAGCGAGGCCGCGAGTGACACCGGGTCTGCGGCAAAGGTATTCGTCGATGAAGTCCATGCCACCTCGCGAGGTACCCCATGCCAGGCCGCGCCGTTTGGCTCTCGACTCTGTTGCTCGCTTGGGCCGCGCCGGCAGCGGCGCAGCTCATTTCGATCCGGACCGTGCCGATCTCGCAGGACCACCAGTTCGACCTGTTCCCGTCGCTTCGGATGGCGATGGGGGGCGCGTCGATCGCCCTGGGAGATTCCTTGCTCGACCCGTTCATGAACCCGGCTAAGGGAGCCCGCCTCCGTGCCGCGAGGTTCTTCGGGTCACCGGGAATCTATGGGGTTTCGAGCCATGCCGGCGCTGGACGAACGCTGCCGCTTGGTGCACTGGTCAAGTCCGGCGACTGGTTCGGTGGGATGGCCGTGGCGGCCCAGCAGGTGGACATGAGCCAGACCACGCCCTTCTTCCCGCCCGGTCCCTTCCTCCTCTGCGCGGCCTGCGCCGGCCAGCGGATCGACGTCGGTCCGAATCCTCGTTCGCACGGCAACGCCTACGCGTTTGCGATGGCGGGGAGAGAGTTCCGAGATGCGGGCCTTTCGATCGGGGGCAGTGTCTCCTGGGCCGGCCTCCATGCGATCGACGGGGTCGACCTCCTGTATCCCGCGAGCGCCCGGATCAATCAGCATGGACACGCGCTCGACCTCCGCCTTGGAGCAACGAAGCAATGGGCAGGCAACCGATCGCTCTCAGCGCTCGTCCTTCACAACCGCTTCGGGACGACGCACGACGTGCTGTACCTCGACCAGTTCTGGGATCCCGGCAGCCAGCAGTTCGGCCAGCGGCCGCGCTCCGTCGAGAACCTCGATCAGACCAACACGTGGGGCCTTCACCTCGAGTATCAGCAACCGCTCCGGGCCCCGGGGTGGCGGATGGGCTGGATCGCCACCACGAATTTGATGTCCCATCCGAAGATCCCCAACTACGAGATCCAGAACATCCCGAGGGATCCGGGCAACTCGGAGGCCTTCAACTTCGGGGTTGGCATCTCGAAGATCGATCAAGCGTCGACGTTCGGCATCGACCTCGTCTACGAGCCGATCTGGAGCTACACCTGGGCCGACGCGGCGACGCCGGTCGACCGGACGGCCGGCGGCACGATCGCCGTGGGCGGCAAGACCATCGAGAACCGGTTCCGCTTCCACAACGCGATGCTCCGAATGGGCTTCGGTCAGGATGTGGAGCTGAGCCAGCCTACCAAGGCGCTCGGGCTTCAGGTCGGGCTCATGGTGCACACGATCAACTACTCGCTCGCGCAGCGGGACAACGTCCAGGGAACGTCGAGAAGCCTCGATGAGGGCTGGGTAGAATGGACGCCGACGTGGGGATTGAGCCTTCGATTCCCCGCCTGGGAGCTCCGATACCGCGGGAGCGTTACGAACGGGACGGGCCGGCCCGGAGTCTCGTCAGGCGATGTCTCGGTAGCGTCACCGCAGGCCAGCGGCAACATCCTCGTGGCACCGAGCGGCCCGCTGACTCTGGCCCCGGTGCGGGTTATGACGCATCAGGTGTCCGTCTCCTTCCCGATCCGCTGAGCGAGGAGCCCCTCAATGACACGCATTCGGATTTCACTGTGGCTTGCCTCGCTGGCGCTCGCGGCCTGCAGTGAGACCATGACGACCCCGGATCCGCCGGCGCCGCCTACCCTCGACGCCCAGCTCCGACAGGCGATCGGCCCCTGGGGAGTGGTGCCGATCGGCGCGATGCCCGCGCAGAATCCGGCGCAGGTTCAGCTCGGCCAGGCGCTCTTCTTCGACAAGATCTTGAGCGGGAACCGCGACATCGCCTGCGCGACGTGCCATCAGGCCCAGGCATCGCTCGGCGATGGGCTCTCGCTCCCGATCGGCACCGGCGGGAGCGGGTTCGCGTCGTCGCGGACTCTGGGACCGGGACGACGATTCATCTCCCGGAACGCCCCGTCGCTGCTCAACGCCGGCTTGGGGCTCTATCAGCTCTTCTGGGACGCCCGGCTCTCTCGGGCCGGCTTCGAGACCTTCGCGGTGGACTCGGGAATCGTGCTCCCCGGCATGCCTAACATTCTCGCCGCCCAGGCGATGCTTCCCGTCCTCAACCGCCGGGAGATGCGCGGCGAACCCGGCGACAAAGACGGGCTCGGCAATCCCAACGAGCTCGCGCAGTTCAGCGATCAGGCGACCACAGAGGTCTGGGCCGCGATCATGGTGCGCCTCTCGGCGATCTCGGAGTACGTGACGATGTTCGACGCCGCGTTTCCGGGACGCGGGACGAGCCCGCCCCGGTTCGAGGACGCGGCCCGGGCGCTCGCGGCGTTCCAGATGCAGGCTTTCACCAAGACCGGCTCGCCCTTCGATCGTTACCTCGATCGGGACGACTTCGCGATGACGACCGAGCAGAAGCGAGGTGGGCTGTTGTTCTTCGGCAAGGCCCGCTGCTCGTTCTGTCACAACGGGCCGTTCCTCGGCGGACAGAGCTTCGCGAACGACGGGGCGCCGCAGATCGGCCCCGGCGGAAGCAAGGCGGCTCCGCTCGACCTTGGGAAAGGCGAGCTCCAGAGCTTCGAGAGCTATCAGTTCGCATTCCGGGTGGCTCCGCTCCGCAACATCGAGCTGACCGCGCCCTACATGCACAGCGGCGCCTACGCCACGCTCGAGGCGGTGGTGGGTCACTACAACGATGTGCCGCTTGCGCTCCGGACGTTCGATCCGAGCAAGCTCGCGCCGGCAGTCCGGGCTTTGTATCACGGCGATGCGGCGACGATCAGCGCGGTCCTCGCGACGCTGGACGGACGGCTCACCACGCCGCTCAATCTCACCACGGCCGAGATGAGCGATCTCGTGGCGTTTCTCAAGTCGCTGACGGACCCGGCCGCGCGGAACCTCATCTCGGTCGTTCCCGCACGAGTGCCGAGCGGCCTTCCCATCCAGGAGTGACTCTCGGCGCCTCCTACGCCTCGGCTCGCCGCGTTACGACGGCGAGGTAATATTCCGGTACAAGGAACCGGACCAGGCGACAACGAGGCGCGGCATGGCAGCACGGAAAACCCGCTCGGGGCACAGGACGAGTCGCCGATGGTTGGCGGTGGTCGCGGCGCTCGTCATCGTCGCGCCGACGAGCCGGGCGACTCATCCGGCTCCGCTCAGGTGCGACGCGGCCGAAGGCCGGACCCGCTGCCTCTTCATCGAGCGCAACATCGGGATCGGGCAAGGACCGCTGGCGCTCGAACAGGTGCGCAAGCTCGGGACCCTGCTGAAGGAGGAGACGCAATCCGGTGGGGCGGCGCCAGGGGGCGGGAATATCGCGGTCCATCGGCTCCAGTTCGAGGGCCTAACGGTCGAAGTCGTGGTCACGCCGGCCGGTCCCGTGCTGCTCCGCTCGGTTGCGCTCTCCCGCCCCGCCGCTCGGCTCGGAGAGAAGCAGCTGCCTCGGGCCCTGGTGATCGGCCGATCGACGATCACCGATGTGGAATTCGCTCTCGGCACGCCCAAGTCGACGGATCACGCGGCCCGCGCCGACCACGTCGTCTACACCAACCTCGAAGAGACGGCCCGGGTCGAGTTCGAGTTCGGGCCTAACGGCAGACCGCTCCGGCGGGTGACCTGGAGCTACCAGATCGATTGAGCGCCGGGCGCGGGCCGGCGCCGCCATCCTTGGCTTGGCGGGCTGGACTGGGCGGAGACCGTCCGCCGCGCCGCTCGTCGGGCGAGGATCCGGGCGGGGGGGCCGACGGATGAGTCGGATTTGGGTGGATACATCGGATCGATCGCAGACCGGTAGGGCCTCGCCCCTTACGCCGAACCCGTTCTTTGTAGTCTACAAAAATCCTGGCTCCTGCGACGGCTGCTACGGCGGTCGGCGGGTATCTGGGCAGGCAGGCGACGGATGAGGCGGATTGAGCGGATACATCGGATCGACCGCGTCCGTTCGAGCCTCCGCTCGTCCGCCGAGCCGGTCTTTGTAGTAGACAAGAACAGTTTCCTGGCTCCTGGGGGTCCGGTCCGCGCCCAATCCAATCGGCGCACCGAAGCGGTCAGATGTATCCGCCCAATCCGCCTGATCCGTCCGCCTCCTGCCTAGGTGTCTGCCGGGGGGATCCTCGCAGTGGTTTTCGCCCCGCGCGATCATTGCGATGATGGCGCCCGGTCCCGCGAAATCGGAAGTGTGCCCTGCGACACTGGCGGGGACCCTTGCGAAATCGGGGCCGCGGGTCGCAATAATGGCGGCGAATCCCCAACAATTGCCGAGGAACACCCCGATAATGCCGGAGACGCTCGCAGAATCGGCTGCGGGAGTCGCGATGATGGCGGGGACCCCCGCGAAATCCCCGAGGTGTGCTCCGAGAATGGCGGTGAGTGCCGCATAAGCGCGGAGCGTGGCGCAATGTCGCGATCGAGTCCTGCGCAGTTGGCTCCCGGTGCTCCGATGATGGGCGGGACCGTCCAATAACCGCCGGCGAGTTGCGGCGAGGTCGGCGAGCGTGCTCCGATAAGGGCGGTGGGAGTCGCGGGATACGTGGTGGTTCCAGCTCGATCGGGTGCGAGTCCGGGCGGCTCGGGTGCGACTCCGGATAGATCGACTGCGACTCCGGATAGATCGACCGGGGCTCCGGATAGATCGGCTGCGCCTCCGGTTGGGTGGACTGAGACTCCGGTTAGGTCGGCTGCGGCTCCGCCTGGAACGGTAGCGGTTCCGCATGGACTGGCAGTGCGCCCGCCTAGACAGGTCGCCGCTCCACCTGGACCGGGAGCGTCTCCGGTAGAACGGTCCTCGACCGGTGCCAAGGTGACCGATGCCGCCTAGAAGCTCTTCGGGTATTCACCCAAGGGGGGCGAGACGAGGGGCGACCTTGGGGTCGCTCGAGGCGAATCTCTGGTGATTCGTGATCGGGGGTCCGGGAGTCGAGCCGGGTCGCGAAGGGGAGCTGCTGACGGCATCAGCCCGCCGGCCGAGCTTCCCGGCGAAACCCATCGCGCAGCTCTCGCTTCAAGATCTTGCCGGCAGTGTTTCTGGGGAAATCCTCCACGATCACGACCTCCCGGATCTGCTGGAATCGGGCTGACACGCGCGCGTTGACCCATTGCACGAGCTCGAGCGGATCGACCGGCTCGCGGAGCCGCACCGCCGCGACGGGCGCCTCGCCCCAGCGGTCGTCGGGTGCGCCGAAGACCGCGGCCTCCCGCACCGCGGGATGCTGCACGACGACCTCTTCGATGTCGCGCGGGTAGACGTTGACCCCCCCGGAGATGATCAGGTCCTTCTTACGATCGACCAGGTGCAGGAACCCGTCGTCGTCCCGGTAGCCGAGATCGCCGCTGAAGAGCCAGCCGTCTCGGATCGCGAGCGCAGTCAGGTCGGGCCGCCGATAGTACCCCGGCATCATGAGCGGCCCCCGGCCGACGATCTCGCCGACTGCTCCCGCCGGAAGGTCTCGCCCCTCGTCGTCCACGATTCGCATCTCGAACAACCCCGTCGGCGCGCCGACCGAGTCCAGCTTTCGTTCGGCATCGTCGCGGTCGAGGATCGTGTGGAACCCCTCGGTGAGGCCGTAGAGCTCGTAGAAGATGCCCGGCCAGCGGGCTACCAGAGCTTGCTTGTGCTCGAGGTGGAGCGGGGCGCCGACGGTGAGCAGCAGCTCGAGCGAGGCGAGGGCCTCCCTCGTCGCGGTCGGTTCGTGGAGCAGCGCGACGATTTGCGAGGGCACCATCACCGCGTGCGTAACCCGCTCGGTCCGAACCAGCGACACGAAGCGGGCCGGGTCGAACTTGGGCTCGAGGATGTAGGTAGCGCCCTGGTGCATCCACGGCATCAGCGTGAGCCACGCGCCGTTGAAGACGATCGAGCCTGAATGGAGAACGACGCTTTCCGGCTTTACCCGAAGGGTCGCAGCGAACAACACGCCGTACATCGCTCTCACGAAATGGGTGTGGACGATCCCTTTCGGCACCCCGGTCGTCCCGCTCGAATAGAAGATGTCGTACGGGTCCTCGCTCGCGAGCTCGACCCGCACGGGGTCGGTCTCGGGCTCGGCGCGCGTCAGCTGGTCCAGACTCTGCCACCCGGCGCGGCTGCCCGTCACCAGAAACCGCTCGGGCCGGATCGCCCCGAGATCGGGCCTGATCTCATCGACGAGAGCGGCGGTCTCCGGAGTCGCGATGAGCAGGGCGGCGTCGGAGTCCCGCAGCAACGAGGCGAGGCCCGGCCCTCGCAGCAGCGGGCTCATGGGAACCACCACGAGGCCGGTTTTGGCAGCGGCCCAGTAGGCCGTCATCAGCTCGATGGAGTTCGGGAGAATCGTGGCGACGTGGTCGCCCTTGGCGAGGCCGAGCGTGGCGAGGCAATGGGCGAGGCGGTTCACCCGCGCGTTGAGCTCGCGGTAGCTGAGCCGCTCGGAGCCGAATACCAGCGCCGGGTGGTCACCCCGAACCCGCGCGTGACGACCTAACATCCCGCCGATGTTCATCGGGCCCGTCCTCATCCAGCCTCCGAAAGGGTCCAGCCCGGGCCCCACTCGCAGAAGGCGCCGCCCTCGTGCGGGCAGCGGACCCAGCGGATCGACTGCCGCCTGCAAAACAATGGGCTGGCGTTAGGGACCCCAACCGGCCCGAGCATGCCGGAGCGCTCGTTGGATGAGACGACTTCCATGTTACCTGGCTGATAGTAGAGTGAAACACGCGTGACGGGCTGAGTATTATCAGCCTGCCCTCAGGAAGGCAATTGCTACCCTCGCGGTCCGCGATCCGGTGCTCGAGGGCGGCGGCCACGTCGTGTTCGTGGGCCGCAACGGGAGGCTCGGCGGCGTGCTCTTGGTATCGTCAAGGACAAGGTCGCGCGACGTCGTCGGAATCGGCTGACGGTCACCAACCTGCCCGGTCCGAGAGCGGTCGCAGCCTTACATGACGCTTACATCCGAAGGCTCCCGTCATGGTCCGCCATGGGCTTGATTGGAAACGACAAGGCCCCCTCCGGGCCGCGGGTTCTCCCCATGGTTGAGCCATGGCCGCTCGCAAGAGCGTCGCCTTCTTGGGCGGAGATTTCGCGACATTCGTTGGCGTGCGGTTTCCGGCGCGGGTAGCTCGGGTCATCTACTTCGACAGGGCCGAGAATCGCTGGGCGAAACGGCCTATCAACGATATGTCGAGCGCTGGTCGCGACTTGCCGCGCGGGACTCGCAGGCGACTCGGCCGCTCCGCCGGGGGGAGGAACCATGAATCTCTGGGCAACCAAGTCGATCACCACGCTCCGTGCCGAGGCGGACGAAGTCGGCGAGCGGTCGCTGAAGCGCTCGCTCGGAGCGCTCAACCTGACCACGTTAGGCATCGGAGCGATCATCGGGGCCGGCATCTTCGTCCTGACCGGTCAGGCCGCGGCGCTGCATGCCGGCCCCGCCGTGCCGATCTCGATGATCCTGGTCGGCATCGCGTGCGCCTTCGCCGGCCTCTGCTACGCCGAAATGGCGGCCGCCGTGCCGGTGGCGGGGAGCGCGTATACGTACGCGTACGCGACGATGGGCGAGCTGATCGCGTGGATCATCGGCTGGGACCTCGTGCTCGAGTATGCCGCCGGGGCCGCCGGGGTCGGTGTGGCGTGGTCGGGCCACCTCGTCTCGCTGCTCTCGAGCTTCGGCATCATGCTTCCGGACGGACTGACCAACGCTCCGACCCGGTGGTGCACCCCGATCGAAGTCCACAACGCGGTGGCCGGCTGTGTCCACAGCGGGCTCAACCTCACCGGGGCGGTGATCAACCTCCCGGCGGTGTTCGTCATCGCGCTCATGTCCGCGATCCTGGTGATCGGCATCAAGGAGTCGGCGAGGGTCAACAACCTGATCGTCATCCTCAAAGTGGCGATCGTCCTGCTCGTCGTATTCGTGGGGGTTGGCCACATCACGCCCGCCAACTTGCATCCGTTCATCCCGGCCAACACCGGCCAATGGGGCACCTACGGTCCCTCCGGCGTGCTCCGCGGCGCGGGGCTGGTCTTCTTCGCTTACATCGGGTTCGACGCCGTCACGACCGCCGCGCAGGAGGCCCGTAACCCGCAGCGAGACCTGCCGATCGGGATCCTCGCCTCGCTGGCGATCTGCACCGTCCTCTATGTGGCGGTGGCGGCTGTCCTGGTGGGAATGGTCCCGTACACGGAGCTCAACAACAACGCCCCCGTGGCCTACGCGCTGAAGCAGGTCGGTGCGTCGCGGTTCATCCGGGTCCTCGTGGACTTTGGCGCCGTCTGCGGCCTCGGCTCGGCTATCCTCGTCATGCTCCTCGGCCAGTCGCGGGTGTTCTACTCGATGTCGCGCGACGGACTGCTCGGCAGGTGGGCGGCCGTCGTTCATCCCAGGTTCCGCACTCCCTACATCTCGACGATCTTCACGGGTCTCGCGGTCGGTATCGCGACCGGGGTCCTGCCGTTGCAGCTGCTCGGTCAGCTGGTCAACATCGGCACGCTCCTCGCCTTCGTGCTCGTCTGCGCGGGGGTGTTGATTCTCCGGCGAACCCGGCCGGATCTCGAGCGCCCCTTCAGGACTCCGTTCGTGCCGTTCGTCCCGATCATGGGGATTTTGTGTTGCTTCGGCCTCATGGCGACGCTGCCGGGAGACACCTGGATCCGGCTCGCCGTCTGGCTGCTCATCGGCTTGGTGATTTATTTGGCGTATGGAAGGCGGCACAGCGTGCTGGCGCAGGAGCGGGAGAAGGCTGCGGGTGCGCCGGCGACGATACCCAGGTGAGTCTAGTCCACCTGAAACTCGAGTACCGGCCCTCCTTCACCGAGCTGAACCAGGTCGCCGGCTCGAACGGGAGCGGCCATCTCCACGCGCTGCCCATTCAGGAACGTGCCGTTCCGGCTCGTCAGGTCGGTCAAGACGAACTCGCCGTCGTTAGCGGCGCTTCGGGTGATCCGGGCGTGGTGGCGGCCTACCGCCCGGTCGAGCTGCGGATCGAACCTGACCGCGGCTGAGGGGGCCCGGCCGAGGATCAATTCCTGGTGGGCGCCGAGAGGAATCACATCCACCTCGGTGGCGCGAGAACCACTGATATGGCGGAGCACGATGCGGAGCATGTTCTTAGAGGCGCAAAACCGCGCCCTCGTCGATCATCCTCCGGTCTTGCCAAGCTTGGAGCGGTACTCCTCCTCCTGAAATGGACGTCCCCACACGCGATAGAGATCGGCCAGCGCTTTGACGGCGTCCTTGGTCCTCGGGTGATCGGGGCCCAGGGCTGCGAGCACGATCCCGTAACCATGGACCAGGATCCGCTCGGCGTCCGCATACCGTTTGGCCCTGGTGTAGTGCTCCCCCAAGTATCGCTCCGAGTTCCCGAGCAACCAGTGCCCCGGCGGATAGATCTGCCGGCGGAGCGCCACGCCCTCCTCGATGGCCTTGCCGCCTTCGTCCATCTTGCCGAGGCCGTCGAGACTCCTCCCGTGAACCAGCAGTGCCGCGACCAGGATCGGGTGGGTCTCGGGCATGGAGCCGCCGCGATTGCTGAGGATCTGGCTGGTCCGGTCCACCGCCTCCTGCAACCGGCCGTGCTCCAGCAGGAAGGTGGCGTAGTTGAGCACCGACCAGTTGTAGTCGGGATGGGCCGCGCCGAGCAGCTTGAGGCGGAGGGCAATCACCTCGCGATACGCGGAATCGGCGGGGGCGTCCTTGCCCTCGTAGTCGAGCGCAGACGCCAGCGCGCCCATCGCATCGGCCACGACAACGTTAGGCTCCGGATGGTTATGCCGGAGGATTGCCAAAGCCCGCCGGTGGAGCGAGTCGGCTTCGGCCCACCGGTTCTGCTCGCCCACCGAGACCGCGACGTTGTTCATGCTCGAGGCGGCGTTGTCGGATTCGTCGCCCTCGAGCGTGCGTCTCAAGGCCAGCACTTCGCGGTGGAGGGCTTCGGCCTCGGGCAGCCGGCCCCGATCGTGCTCGAGGCTGGCCCGGGCGGAGAGGATATCGACCAGGAGCAGGTCCGGAGCCTGCGTGAGCGAACGCTTGAGGTCCGCCGCGGCCACGAAGAAGCTGTCCGCCTGATCGATGGCTCCCTTCTTGGCGAACAGGGAGCCCAAGTGGAGCCGGCCGCGCACCACCGAGGTGCTCTTTTCCCCGTCCACCTCGCGGGCCAGGGTCAGCTCTCGGCGAAAGTGACCCTCGGCGTCGTCGAAGCGGCCCAGGCTCTGATAGCTCTGCCCCAGGACGGACTCGAGCTCGAGCCGAACACTCGGCTGACCGGCCAGGATGCTGTCCATCTCGGTCGCGGCTTGAGCCAGTACCTCGGAGACCGGCACGTCGCGGCCGCCGGTCGCGGGCTGGACCGAGCTCAGGAGCCTTTGGAGAAATCCGCTCACCTGCAGAGCCTTCGCCTGCTCGATCCGGAGCCGGTGGGACTCGCGCGCCGTGGCGATGGCGCCGCCGGCGAGCGCCACCAGCACCAGCGCCGACGCGACGACTGCGGCGGTGTTCCGCTGGACGAACTTCCGGATCCGATAGCCGGCCCAGTCGCGCTCTGCCAGCACCGGGCGGCCGGAGAGGAAGTGCTGGAGATCCTCACCTAACGCTTCGACGGATCCGTACCGGCGCTCCGGCTCCTTGCGAAGTGCCATGAGCGCGATGTTGTCGAGCTCGCCCGAAAGCGCCCGCGCGAGCCGTCCGGCCGACCGTTCGCCGGCCCGCTCAGCCGCAGCGTCGGTGACGGCGCTGCTCGGGCGGGGCGCCGGCTCCTCGAGCACCGCTCGCGCGACGTCCATCATGGCCCGGCCCGTCACGTGGGGCCGGCGCCCGGTCATCAGCTCGAACAGAACCACGCCTAACGAATAGACGTCCGTGGCCGTGGTGAGCGGATCGCCACGGATCTGTTCGGGGCTGGCGTATTCCGGCGTGAAGGCCCGGGCATCGCCCTGGGTGAGCGGAATGCCGTCGGTGCCGGGCTCGTCATCGATCAGCTTGGCGATCCCGAAGTCGAGCAGCTTGACCGTGCCGTCGGCCGTGACCAGGATGTTTCCCGGCTTGAGGTCGCGGTGGACGATCAGGTTCTTGTGGGCGTGCTGGACCGCGGCGCAGACCTGGCGGAAGAGCAGGATCCGGTCGCGAACCGAACGCGTGCGCGCGTCGCACCAGAGGGTGATCGGCTCGCCCTCGATGTACTCCATGACCAGGAACGGGTGACCGTCCGGTGAGACACCGCCATCGAGCAGCGTGGCGATGTTGCGGTGCTCGAGGCTGGCCAGGATCTGACGTTCTCGACGGAAACGTGCCAGCGTGAGCTCCGAATCGAGCCCCCGGCGCACCAGCTTGATCGCGACCCGCTTGCGGTACTGGTCGTCGGCACGGACGGCTTCGTAGACCGCGCCCATTCCGCCCTGCCCGACCAGCCGCACCACCTCGTACGAGCCGAGCCGTTGCCCGGCGTAGAAGCCGGTGCCGGACTCAGCCGAGCGAACGGGCAGGCCGGCGGGGTTCTCGAGGAAAGAGTTTGTCGACTCATCGGCGTCGAGGAGCTTGCGGACCGTCGCCTTCACGTCCGCATCCCAGTTAATCGCCCGCTCGAGCCAGCCTCGTCGTTCGGCCTCGGGGCGCTCCATCACCGCATCGAACAAGGCGCGAACCTGGAGCAGCCGATCAGACGGTTCGGCCATCGTCCTTGCTCCCCCCTTCCGGATGAAGGGCGTCGACCAACCAGGCGCGGGCGAAGCGCCAATCCCGAGTCACGGTCGCAGTCGAGATGTCGAGCACCTTGGCGACCTCGGCCACGTCGAGCCCGGCGAAGCAGCGGAGCTCCACCACCTGGGCCCAGCGCGGATCCGCGGCCGCGAGCCGAGTCAGGGCATCGTCGAGGACCAGCATGTCGAGGGTCCGATCGTCTCCCTGCGCGACGAGTGCCTCATCGAGCGTGACCCGGAGCTCGGCGCCGCGCTTGGCCGCGTTCCGCGCCCGGGCGTAGTCCACCAGCACCCGCCGCATGGTCTGCGAGGCGGCGCGAAGAAAATGGGCCCGATCCTGCCACTCGACCTCGGCGCCGCCCATGAGGCGGAGATATGCCTCGTGAACCAGGGCAGTCGGCTGGAGCGTGTGATCGGGTCGCTCGCGCCGCATGTGGAGCTCCGCGATGCGGCGGAGCTCTTGATAGAGCAGCGGCAACAGCCGGTCCATCGCGGCGGCATCACCGTGGCGGGCTTGCTCCAACAACCTGGTCATCGTGGAGAGCTGGGAGGGATCGGAGGGCATGTCTCCAGGGAGAATACGGGGTCGAGGGGTCTCTGCGCCATCCCGGATTGCATGATCGGTGCCCGACGGAAAGCACAGATAGTTACGAGGTGGCGGGGGACCTGCGAGAAGGCCTAGGGAACCGCGAACGGGAGAGTTGAGCGAAAGGAGGGATCTGCTTCGCCGAGCTCGGACCACGCCATCTCGATTCCTCGCGCAGCTCGGAGGGACGGCGCTGGCCGGACGGAATGGTCCTGCGATGGACTCGGGCGGAGGTGGTGGGTAGGATCCGTTGTAGCAGGAGGGTTCGGTCGCTATCCAAGAGGCCGCCATACTTCCGCTCGCGGCGTGAAGCTCCCTCGATCGGTTCCGGTCCGAGCCGGCGGACGTACGTTAGGCAGACTCCATCTGGAGCTCAGCTCGCATGAAAGACCTCCTTGTTTGGGCTCTCGACCACGCCCGCCAGCAAACGCTCGGGCTGGTAACCGACGTACCCGCGGATCGCGGCTGCCTCCGGTCGGCGCCGGGCGAGCAGCACCCCGCTTGGGTTCTGGGGCACCTGCTGCTCGGCGACACCTACCTGCTCGCCCTGCTCGGCGTCGAGGACCTCTCGGACGACTTCCCCGCCCTGCTCCGTAGCTACGGCCCCGCTGCGCCACCACTACCGTCGATCGACCGCTACGATGCTCTACCGACCCTGGTCGACCGGTTGAGGTCTGCCGGGTCCCGCCGACTGAGCGCAATCGGTCCCCTGGCATTCGCCGACCTGGACCGGCCGACTCCGGACCCGGCACTGGCGAGAGCCCAGCCGACCATCGCTCATCATCTCCATTCACTAGTCTGCCATGAGGGCTACCACGCCGGCCAACTGGCGGCGTGGCGTCGCACCCACGGATTCCCGCCAACCCGCTGGTCCTTCGCGCCCCCCCAGGCCTGAGTTCCGCCAGCCTCCTGTCCGGCTCCCCGCCAGCCTGCCACCCTCAGGGGCCAGACCCCATTCCCCATTCCCCATTCCCTATTCCCCGTTCCCTATCACCCTACCCGCCAACGCCTTACCTCAAATGATGAGCAAATGACGCCCACGCGAGAGCCCGCTGACGGGGTCGCGCTAGGTTCGTCGCTCAACCTGAACGGATCATCCCAATGAAGGATCGTTGTATGTCCGATCGCCTGATCCGCCGACCTGGTCTCGGCACCGCGGCCGTGGCTTTGGCCGTCTTGCTGCCCGGCTCGCTGAGGGCCCAACGATCCGCTCCCCCTTACGACGGCGCTCGGGATGACCAGCGCGGATCCGATGATTTTCGTGCCCTCATCCGCTCCGCAGGCGCCTAACAACGACTCGCGAGTGGCGCCCGCGCCACCCATTACCCAGCTCAACCAGGAGTATCACATGCGTATGCACCGGCGGTTCAGTCGCGTCCTTCCCATCGTGGGCGGAGCGCTCGCCTTCCTGATGCAAGTGGTCCCGGTCCGCGCGCAGGCGCCTAAACCGGATTCCCCATCCGCCGACCCCAAAGTCTGGGTCAACTACGACTTCGTGCCCGGCAATCGGGTGATCTTCTTCACCGACTATTCCGACGATCAGGTCGGCAACTTTCCCAAGAAGCTCACCTTCAAGACCGGCAACATGGAAGTCGCGGAGGTGGACGGGCGGCGGTTCCTTCGGGCGACTACTCACAGCGTCTTCATCATCCCGCTGCCCGAGGTGTTGCCGGCGAAATTCACGATCGAGATCGACGTCATCAACCGCAAGAGCCTCGACGGCGCGGCATTTCAGATGCAGGGGACGCTCGTGTACATGCGCGACGGCTCGACCTCGACCATCGCGTGGGGCAGCGGGGGAACCGGCCTGAGCGGCGGCCACGGCGGCGAGACGCCCTATAGCTATGACGACGCGGTTCGGACCCGCTATCGCGGCAAGCCGGCCCAGCTGCGGGTCCTGGGAGACGGGGACTATATCAAGGCGTATATCGACGAGAAGCGCTTCGTCAACGTGCCCAACGCGAAGTTCGGCCATACCAACGGGCTCCTCATCGACCTCGATGCGCGGGGCGACGAAAACCCGGTCTATGTCGGAAGGATTCGGGTCGCCGAGAGCGGCAAGTCGATCTACGACGAGCTCGCGGCAAAGGGCCGAGTCTCCACGCAGGGAATTCTGTTCGACAGCGGGAGCGACCGGATCAAGCCCGAATCGGCCCCGACGCTCAAGGACATCGGTACCATGCTCGCGTCGCACCCCGAGCTCAAGCTGTCGGTCGAAGGGCACACCGATAACGTCGGGATCCCGGCCGACAATCTCAAGCTGAGCGAATCGCGGGCCGCCGCCGTGAAGGCGGCGCTCGTCAAGGACTATGGAATCGAGGTCGCGCGGCTCCAGTCCAAAGGACTGGGAAGCACGAAGCCGCTCGCGGTGAACACGACCGCAGAAGCCCGCCAGAACAATCGGCGGGTCGAGCTGGTCAAGATTTAAGCGGTAGTCACCACTCTCGAACAGGGGTAAGAACACCATGTGAACGATGACGACTATGACTGCGGCGACTGCGATGGCGGTCCTCGCCGCGCCCCTGTCCGCTCGGCAAGTGCCGACCAAGCCAAGTCAGTATCAGACCCAACCGGCGGTGCCGCTCCCGCCCCCGGTGAGCATCCACAGCAAGTGTCTGCGGCCGGACGTTGCGAAGACCCAGGCTGCGATCAAGGCCTCCCTCTCGCAGCCGCAAAGCGGGCGAGGTGCCGGCCGAGGTGACGGAGGCGCAAAAGGAGATCGCCGGGTGCGGCCTCATGAGCTGACGCAGCATTTTGCTCCCTGCCGAGTCTCCGGATTGCGCGCTAACTTCCAACGGGATCTTTGTTGTTCCCTTTGCCGCGGAAGCCCCATGGACCCAGGTGTGGTTGCAATGTCGATTCCGATCGTGGCCATCATTTCCGCCGCCGGAGTGAAGGTGGCCAAGGTCATGGCGCAAGCCCGCAGCACCAGCCCGGATCCGGACACGCAAGCCCGCATCGCGGACCTCGAGGATGCCGTGCAAACGATGCGGCAAGAGCTCAGCGAGGCCCACGAACGGATCGAGTTCACCGAGCGCCTGCTCGCCCAGCCTCGTACCGACAAGCTCGGCCCTCCACCGAGCTGAGGTCGGAGAGACCGGCTCGAAGAGCAACCCACCGTCAGCCCCGACGAGAGGTGGCCGGAGGCGCCGGCATCTGCGGGTTAAGCACCGTCGATATGGCCCCATGACTGCCCTGCGCTTAATGCCGGGTCGCAGGCGCTTCGCCCCGCTCTGTAACGGGAAGTCGGCCGGAACCGGCTGAGGCTTCTCGATGCGGGGGAGGACCCATGCCGGTATAATCCTGGGGTTCCATTCCACTCGGCCGTCCGGCCGTCGCACCCACGCCACGGGTAACATCGACCGCATCTGACGCAGGGGGGTGATCCGATGAAGAGGTATGTCGTGACAACCGGCGCGCTCTTTGCATTGCTTACTCTGGCGCATCTCTGGCGGATGATCCAGGAAGGGCGGCCAACCGCGACCGATCCTTGGTACATCCTCATCACCGCGCTCGCGGCCGCGCTTTCCCTCTGGGCCTGGCGCGTGGTTCGAGTCTCACCGCGATCCTGAACGGCTCGGCTCTCGCCCGACCTGTAGTCTGACCTTCTCGAGGATTGCCTGTGACGTTTGATCCTGTGCTCGTTATCGGCTTCGGGCTCGGCGTCGGCGTGCTCGTCGGGATGACGGGGATCGGCGGGGGAGCGCTCATGACTCCGCTGCTCGTGCTCTTCGTGGGCACACCACCGATCACGGCCGTCGGCACCGACCTGGCGTACGGAGCGGTGACCAAGACCGTCGGCGCCATCAAGCATTGGCGCCAGGGCACGGTCGACTTCGGGCTCTCGTGCTGGATGGCGGTCGGCTCCGTGCCCGCGGCGATCGGCGGCGTCTACGTGGTAGGGATCCTCGAGCACAACTTCGGGGGCAAGCAGTTCGACACCGTAATGCTGTACCTCCTGGCGGGCGCACTCGCGCTCACCGGCGCCGTGACCCTGATCCGAGCGATTTTCCTCAAACAGCTGCTGGCCCGGGAACGGGACACGTTCGCGATGCAGACCAAGCACAAGGTCGCCGCGATTGCCCTCGGGGTTTCGGTGGGTTTCGTGTTAGGCATCACCTCGGCCGGGAGCGGATCGTTGATCGCCCTCGGCTTGATTCTGATCTTCCGCCTGACACCGCACCGGGTGGTCGGCACGGACATCTTTCACGCGGCGGGCCTGCTCTGGGCCGCCGCGATCGCGCACATCGTCGCCGGAAACGTCGACTACGCCTTGGCCGGTACGATCTTGATCGGTTCGGTTCCCGGCGTGTGGTTCGGAAGCCACCTCTCGGTCCGCCTCCCGGCCGGTACGCTGCGAACGGTGCTCGGTGTGGTGCTGATCGGAGCGGCGATGGGACTCGGCTCGAAGGCCGGGCTGCCGATCCCGCCGGTCGCGATTGCGCTCGTGCCCGGCGTTCTCGCTGCAATCGTGCTCTGGAAGCGCTTCCGCGACCCGGTCCGCCGGAGCGTCGCCGACACCGAGGCAAAGGAGCCCCGGGCGCCGGGCGACGGAGCGCGATAACCGCTCGGCCTGGGCTGTGGAACTCCCGTTCCCAGCCCCCAGTGTTAGGCGTTACGATTGGTTGCGGGCTCGGCCGCCCCGACGAGCCGCCCGCGTGCTCATCGTCGAAGAAGGAATCCGTCACGTGTCGATCCGCGGCCAGCGCCGGCTGAAATACACGTTCGCGACCGCCTTGCTTCTCCCCGGGATCCTCAGCGCCCAGGATCCGGCGCTTGGATCATGGCGAGGTTACTGGGCCCGGGGCGGCGACACCCTGCTCGTCACCATGGAGCTCGAGCCGGGTGACGGGCCCAATCGCCTCCAAGCCGCATTCTCGTCCGATCGCTTGCGGGTCGAAGGAATTCCATTCACGTCGGTGGAGCGCGACGATTGCTGTCGCATTCGGCTGACGCTGAGAGGCGATGCGACAACATCGCTCTTCGAGGGAATGATTCGAGGAGACTCGATCACCGGGACCTTTACCGAGGCGGGGGCGCCCGGCACCTTCGCGCTGCGCCGCGAACCGGTTGGTCGGCCAGCCCCGCACAGTGAGGAGGTGGCGTTTACGAACGGCGCCGTTCGGTTGAGCGGCACGCTGATTCTCCCGAGCACCGCACCACCCTATCCGGCGGTCGTGATGATGCATGGGTCGGGAGCGGAGGGCCGGTTCGCGAACCGATTCCTGGCGCATCGGTTCGCGGAGGCTGGAGTTGCCGCCTTGATCTTCGACAAGCGCGGCGTCGGCCACTCGTCCGGAGACTGGCCGTCCGCCGGCTTTGAGGACTTGGCGGCGGACGGGGCCGCCGGCATTGCGATGCTGCGGGTACGAAAGGACATTCGCGCCGATCACATCGGCCTGTTCGGCCACAGCCAGGGCGGCACCGTTCTTCCGCTCGTCGCGGAGATCTCTGGAGGCGCTGCGTTTCTGATCGCTTCCGCGGCGTCCGGCGTGGCAGCCGACTCGACCGAGCGCTTCAGCCTGCGCAACTCGGCCCGCCTCTCCCTGCTCGCGCCGGCCGATGCGACTGCGGCAAATCAGTACGTCGAGGCTCTGGTCGCCGTTGCGTATCACGGCGCGCCACGCGGCCGGATGGACTCGTTGGCCAAGACGGTCGCGGGGCAACCGTGGTATTTCGCACCGCCGCCTCCCGATAATTTCTACTGGGCTTTCTCGAGGCGCATCGCGGGGTATGACGCCCCGAGCCACTGGAGGAAAGTCCGGTCGCCGGTGCTCCTCGTGTATGGTAGCTCGGACCAACGCGTTCCGGCGGACGCGAGCGTCACCGCGATCCGCGACGCGCTCCGGACCGCGCGGCGGGGCCCGCCAACGGTGTGCATCTATCCCGGCGCCGATCATACGGAACGGGTTCAGCGGGCCGGAGATGTCTGGCCCCGGAATGCCCCCGGGTACCTGGAGGACCTGATCGCATGGGTGCGGCAGGCTGCGGGAGTCGATCCGCGCGGGGCCGGCGCCCAGCGCCTAACACGGTCGTGCGGTTGACCATGCCGCGGCCGCGAGGTGGACGAGGTTCTGATTGACGCTCCCCACGTTACTTGCCTGGAGCGGCGGGAAAGACAGCTCGCTCGCCCTCGCCGCCCTGCGCGCCGATTCGAGCGTTCGAGTCGTCGGCCTGCTCACCACGGTGGCACCCGCCTACGACCGAGTCAGCATTCACGGCGTGCGACGCTCCATCCTCCACGCCCAGGCCGCCGCGCTCGACGTTCCCGTGTTCGAGGCATCGCTGACCCCAAGCTCCAGCAATGCGCAGTACGATGCCGCCTGGGCAACGGCTCTCTCGCACGCGCAAGCCGCGGTCGGCCCGGTCGTTCGGATCGCATACGGGGACCTCTTTCTCGAGGATGTCCGACGTTTCCGCGAGGAGCAGGCCATCCGGCTCGGCTACACGCCCGTCTTTCCGCTCTGGGGCGAGAACACGAGCGCGCTGGCCCGCCGCTTCATCCGAGCCGGCTACGAGGCTTACCTCACCTGCGTAGACACGACGCAGCTCGACGCGAGCTTCGCCGGGCGCAGGTTCGACGACCAGTTGCTGGTGGACCTGCCGCCGGAAGTAGACCCCTGCGGCGAGCGCGGCGAATTTCACACGTGCGTCGTCGCCGGTCCGCTCTTTCGCCGGCGGATTGAGGTCACCGTCGGCGCGCGGGTGCGCCGCGACGAGCGGTTCGAGTACTGTGATCTCGTCCCGGCTCCGCCGGCAGTCTCGACCGGCGTACCGGCCTAACGACGGCCGCGCGGATCGGCGCTGCGAGGGCGGTTGGACCGCTGCGCTAGTGTTGAGACCCGTTTTTCGTGGGTTCCGTCCGTGGGTCCAGGTGTCGCTCGTCGCGAACAGGAAGGAATTCGCGCTGGAAGCATCGCCGCTCCATATTCACGGAACCCGGGGCGAGGGCGGGTTGCAGCAGAGCGGCTCCGGAGATCCCAACTCATTTGCTGGAAGCGAGCGCGCCATGCCGGTTGCCGCCAAGCGTTACTCGACCTCGCGGAGTGATGAGCTGTCGCGGCTCGTCCGTGCGGGCCTGCTGACCGGCCTCACTGACGGATTGTTCTCCAGTGTTTTGGCGGTCGCGTTCTACCAGTCAACGGTGATCCGCCTTTTTCAAGGCGTTGCCTCCACCGTGCTCGGCAAGACGGCATTCGACGGCGGAGCCGGAACGGCGTGGATCGGCATTGTCATGCATTTCGGCGTCGCGTTCGGATGGTCTGCCGTGTTCATGCTGTTCATCCTGCAATCGCGCTGGATCCGCCGCATCCTTGCGACTCCGTACGGCGAGGTCAAGGTTGCCGCGCTCTATGGCCCGTTCATATGGCTGGTGATGTCTCTCGTGGTCATTCCACTTCTCGCGCACCGACCGCCGACGATCGGCGTCCGCTGGTGGGTCCAGCTCATCGGGCACTTTCCCTTCGTCGGCCTGCCGATCGTGGCGACGATCGGGAGAGGGTTGAGCCGATCCGGGCGCTAGCATCCGGCGAATGTACCCAGGCCCTCCTCACACGATGGCTGTCCCGTGACCCCTCCGGAGCCGACTAACTGCGGCTCGGCGCCCGGGTCCGACCGGCAGATCGCGAACCGGGCTCCGGCCGGCCGCATGGTGGCCGCCCTGATTGCGTTAGGCATGACGACGCGGGCGCCGATGCCGCCGCGAAGCGCCATGCCGCCGTACCAGACCTTCACGATCGATTCGCGCGCGGTAGCGGAGCGCCGCACGATCAACGTCTATACGCCACCGGAATACTCGGCTCATCCCACGGCCGGATTCCCGGTGCTGTACATGCCGGACGGCGGCGTCGCCGAGGACTTTCCTCATGTCGTGACGACGATTGACTCGCTGATCCGGCTCGAGCGGATTCCTCCGCTTCTGGTCGTGGGAATCGAGAACACCGAGCGGCGCCGCGACATGACCGGGCCGACGACGGTGGGAACGGACAGCGCCATCGCTCGGCGGGTCGGCGGGTCGGCGGCCTTTCGGGGCTTCATCCGGGACGAGCTGATGCCGGAGGTCAGGAAGCGCTACCACACGACGGAGGAGACGTCGATCGTGGGTGAATCGCTCGCCGGGCTATTCGTGGTCGAGACGTTCCTGCTCGAGCCGACCGTTTTCCGGCGGTACATCGCGCTCAGCCCGAGCTTGTGGTGGAACCACGGGGCATTGCTCCAATCGCTCGATCGGAGGCTCGACGCCCAGACAGGTCTCCACCGGACGATCTACCTAACGGCGGCGACCGAGCCGGGGATCGGGGCCGAGACCGCGTCGCTGGCAGCGGCGCTCGAGGCTCGGGCGCCCGCGGATCTCACCTGGTTTTACGAGCCGCGACCGGACCTCGCCCATGGCACGATCTTCCTCGGTGTTGCGCCCGGAGCGTTCGCGAAGGTTCTCAAGTAGGCAAGGGTTGGGGCGGGTGGGAATGATGGACTACTAAGACCGGCGCTTGGCGCTCCCCACGTACTTCCAGCCGAAGCGGCCTTTGATGCAGAGATTCCCGAACGTGACGTCGTGGTCGAGCGGCGAGGTGACTTTGACGATCTCGTTGTCCTGGACGTGGAGCTCGAGGTTGCAGCCGACGCCGCAATAGGGGCACACCGTCTGGGTCATCGTCTGGCGCGACTCGTCCCAGGTGCCCGCTTGGCGGTGGTCGTACTCCGACTTGAACATCAGCGCGCCGGTCGGACAGACCCCGATGCAGTTCCCGCAGTACACGCACGCCGACTCGGGCAGCGGGGCGGCGAACTCGGTCGAGATCCGGGCATCGAACCCCCGCCCCGCCACCGTGAGCGCGAACGTGTTCTGATGATCGGTCCCGCACGCCTCGACGCACTTATAGCAGAGGATGCACTTGCCATAGTCGCGGATATAGAGCTCGTTATCGACCTTGGTGGGCTGGGCGACGGTGGCCCGGAACTCTACGTTAGGCGGCTCGTGATGACCGGGCATCAGGTTG
This sequence comes from Gemmatimonadota bacterium, assembly GCA_039933355.1. GTDB lineage: Bacteria > Gemmatimonadota > Gemmatimonadetes > Gemmatimonadales > GWC2-71-9 > SHZU01. The sequence goes on from JBDTOH010000017.1 coordinate 22,343, forward strand.
TCCCGAGGGCCGGCCGGCGCCGGCGGCGCGGCCGGACCATACCGCTCCGGGTCTGCCGCATACGCTTCGAGCCACTCGGCGACGTCCGGCGTGGTCGAGAGATCGACCGACGAGGCCAGGAACTCGAGCACCATCTTCCGGCTGTGCATGACGCGTTCCGAGCCGGTCTTCACCACCATGCCGGCTTCGACCTTCCGCGAGCAGCTCGGGACCAGCACCCGCGACCCCTCCACCTCGACGACGCAGACTCGGCAGACATTGACCGGATGCAGCGTCTCGAGCCAGCAGAGCGTCGGGATCGAGCGGCCGAGCCGGCGCGAGACGTCGAGCAGCGTCGCGCCCTCGGGCGCCTCGACCTTCTCGCCGTCGATCGTGAGCTCGACCGTCCTGCGGACCGGCTCGAGCTGGACCAGTTGGCTCATCGGCTCGCCGCTCCGTTGAACAGATGAAGCCGCTTCACCGCGGACTCGACCGCGCTGTATGCGGTCTGCCCGAGCCCGCAGATCGACGCATCCGTCATGGCGAGGCCGATCTCGTCCAGGAGCGCCAGCTCCGACCCGACGCCGCCCCGAGCCCGGCGGGCCCTGAGCCGATGGAGCGCCTCCTCCTGCCTAACCGTCCCCACTCGGCACGGCACGCATTGGCCGCACGATTCGTCCCGGAAAAAGGCGGCGACTCGAAGCAGCACGTCGAGCAGATCCGCCGTATCGTCGAACACCATGATCACGCCGGAGCCAAGCGTGGCCTCCGCGGCCCGGGCACCCTCGAACGTGAGCGGGATGTCCAGCTCGTCGGGCCGGACGAAAACGCCGGCCGCGCCACCGAGCAGAATGGCCTGGAGCGGCCGCCCACCGGCAACGCCGCCGGCGAGGTTCAGCAGATCCCGGAGCGTGGCGCCGAACGGCACCTCGTAAACACCGGGCCGCGTGACCGAGCCCGAGAGACAGAACAGGCGCGGGCCGGTCGAGCCGCTGGTGCCGATCTTCGCATACGCGGGCCCGCCGACCCGGATGATCTCGAGCACGTTGACGAGCGTCTCGACGTTGTTGACCAGGGTCGGTTTGCCGAAGAGACCGGCCTGGAACGGAAACGGAGGTTTGTTGCGCGGCTCACCCCGAAACCCTTCGATCGAGTTGAAGATCGCGGTCTCCTCGCCGCAGATGTACGCACCGGCACCCTTCCGAATCTCGATATCGAACCGAAAGGAGCGCTCCATGATGGCGTCGCCTAACAGGCCACGGCTCCGCGCCGCGTCGATCGCTCCCTGGAGCCGCTCGTGCGCCAGCGGGTACTCCCCGCGGAGATACACGTACCCTTGCTCGGAACCGGTCGCGAACGCCGCGATGGTCATCGATTCGATCACGGCGAACGGATCGCCCTCCATCAGGACCCGATCCTTGAACGTCCCCGGTTCGGATTCATCGGCGTTGCAGATCACGTAGTGAGGGCGGACCGGCTGCTTCGAGACCGCATCCCACTTCCGGCCCGCCGGAAACGCTGCGCCGCCCCGTCCGGCGAGCTTCGAGTCGGTGACCTCGCGAATCACCGCCTCGGCCCCGAGCTCGAACGCGCGCCGGAGCGCCTGGTAGCCGCCGTGGGCGCGATAGTCGTCGAGACTGGCGGGATCGACGTGATCGACGCGACGGAGAAGCTGAAGAGCTGGGTCTCCCGACTGAGGAATCGACGGCCGGCGGACCTCGGTGGCCGAGTCGTCGCCGTGAATAACCCGCGCGAGGCTCTCAGCACTCACATTGCCGAAGAGCCGCTCGACCGGATCCGGCCCCGCCGCCGTGAGCAAGGCTGCCGGCGCCTGATCGCAGAGACCGAGGCACGGGCTTCGAAGCCAAACGGTCCCGTCGCCGGAGAGCGCGTGCCGGCTTCCTTCGGGTCCGTGCCACGCCGGTCCAACGAGGGCGGTCAGCTGATCACACAGTGCGGCCGCGCCGACACAGCGGCAGGCGATGTCGTCGCACACGTGGACGACGCGCTTGGGACGAGGCACGGTCGAGAGAAGCCCGTAGAACGTCGCCACGCCGAACACGTCCGCCGGGGG
>JBDTOH010000018.1:0-23977 GCA_039933355.1 Gemmatimonadota bacterium
GGCCGGCTCGCGATTGGCCTGATTGAGCACGCGGAACACGCTTCGCCATGCCCGGATGGCGAGGTAGCCGGTGACCACGAGTGCGGGAAGCGTGACAACGAGCCAGACGGGCGTCGGCATCGGGGGCCTTGGGTGTGCGGCGTTCGATCGACTCGACCGCCCGCGGTCGTCGGAATCCGGCGATATTACGATGCGGGAAGTCGGCGTGCCAGCGCACCAACCGCCGGGGTTCCGGTCCCCGATTTCCGCCTTCCAATTCACGAGCAGTACCATGGCCGAGCGTTCTCCCTTCCTGACCGGCGCGTGGCGCCACCTCCTCCTCTTCAATTACGAAGCGGATCCCGCTCTGCTCGCTCCGCTGGTGCCGGCCGGTACCGAGCTCGATTCGTGGAACGGCCTCACCATGGTGAGCCTCGTGGGTTTTCTCTTCGCCGAGACGCGTGTGTTAGGCATTCCCGTTCCAGGCCACCAGCTGTTCGAGGAGATGAATCTTCGGCTCTACGTGCGGCGGGTGGCCCGGGATGGAGCGCTGCGGCGGGGCGTGGTCTTCGTACGCGAGTGGGTGCCGAGGAGGGCAGTCGTCCGGATGGCTCGGTGGCTCTATCGGGAGCCCTACGTCAGGGCTGCGATGAGTCATGTGCGGGACCTGGGCACGATGACGAAAGACCGTCCGGGATTCATTCGATACAGCGCGCGATACGGCCGGGAGCGCCTCAGCATGGCGGCGACGCTCTCGGATCCGCCTCGGGCGCTCCTCCCCGGCTCGGAGGCCGAGTTCATCACCATGCGCGGCTGGGGCTACACCAGCTATCCGAACCGGCGCACGATGGAGTATCGGGTCATCCATCCGGCGTGGCCCGTCGGGGACGTCGCGGGAGGCAAGTTCGACGGCAGCGGCGCGACCTGGTATGGTGCCGAGCTCGGCCGAGTCGTGGCCGGGGTCCCGCGGTCGGCGTTCTACGCCCCCGACTCGGCGATCAGCGTCGCCTGGCGGCGGACGTTAGGCAGTGAGGACGTCGAGGGCGACCGGCACCCGACCTAGCGGCGCCGAGACCTGGGCTCCTTGAAGCCGGTCGCGGACGGCGGCCAGCATCTCCCGGGCGATGGCCACGCCCTCCGCGAGCCCCGCCTCTTTCCCGACCTCGCTCGCCTTCCGCATCCGGTGGAGCACCTCGCTCGGGACCGTGATGCCCGGTACCTCGTTGGCGAGGAACTCGGCATTGCGGAGCGAGATCAGCGGCCAGATGCCCCCGATGATCGGGATCTTGAACGGCTCGACCCGCTTGAGGAACTGATCGAGCTGCCGGAGATCGAACACCGGCTGGGTGATCGCGAACTCGGCCCCGGCCTCGACCTTCCAGGCAAACCGCTTCAGCTCGCGCTCGAGCTCGTGCGCGGCGGGATTCACACCCACGCCGATCACGAAGCGGGTCGGCTGCCCGATCGGATTCTTCCCAGGATCGAGGCCGCGGTTGAGCTGCGCCACCAGGTTCGTGAGGCCGATCGCGTCGATGTCGAACACCGCGGTCGCGTCGGGGTACGGCCCCATCTTGGGCGGATCGCCGGTCACGATGAGGAGATTGCGGAGCCCCGCACCGGCCGCGCCTAACAGGTCCGACAGCATGCCGAGGAGATTGCGGTCGCGGCAGGCGTAATGAACCACGGACTCGAGGCCTACCTCGCGCTCGATCATGAGCCCGGAGAGGAGGGCGCCCATCCGGCTCTGCGCCCGGGGGCCGTCCGGCACGTTCACCGCGTCGACGCCTGCGGCCTTGAGCGCCCGGCACTGATCGAACATCGGCTTGGGATCGACACCGCGGGGCGGGACAATCTCCACAGTGGTGATGAACTCGCCGGCCGCGAGCTTGGCGCCATAGTGCGAGCGCTCAGCCAGCGGGATCGGGTCCACGCCCTGGGCCTTCGCATCGGTCGCGGAGACGGTCGCCACGTGCCGGGGCGAGACCGACTGGACGAACTTGCCGATCGCCTTGATGTGCTCCGGCGTGGTACCGCAGCAGCCGCCGACGAACCGGGCGCCGGCCTCCACCATCCTGCGGGCGTACTCCGCCATGTATTCCGGAGACGCCATGTAGATCTTCCGGTCGGCGACGGTCCGCGGCAGGCCCGCGTTAGGTTGGGCGGAGATCGGGCGCCGGGTCACGGCGGCGAGCTGCTCGACCACTTCCAGGATAGCCTGGGGCCCGACCGAGCAATTGACGCCGATCACCGCGGCGCCGAGGGCTTCGAGGGCGGGCCCGAAGGCGTCCGCGCCGGTCCCGTAGGCCGTGCGACAGTCCTCGCTCACGGTCATCTGAGCGATGATCGGCAGATCGCTCACGGTCTGAACCCCGTGAATCGCGGCCTCGATCTCGTCCAGGTCGCTGAAGGTCTCGAGGATGAATCCGTCGACGCCGCCCTCGACCAGCCCCCGCGCCTGGCGGGCGAAGGCGTCGCGCGCCTCGCCGAGCGACAGCTCGCCGAACGGCTCGACGCGGACGCCTAACGGTCCGATCGCGCCGGCCACCGCGGCCCGCTCTCCGGCCGCTTCGCGGGCGATCTTGGCGGCGGCCGCGTTGAGCTTCTCGACCTCGGACGAGAGCCCGTACTGCGCCAGCTTGAACTGGTTCGCCCCGAAGGTGTTGGTCTCGATGATCTCGGCCCCGGCCTTGATGTACTCGCGATGGATCTCGCGGATCAGGTCAGGCTGGCGCACGGCGAGCTCATCGAAGCAGACGTTGATGAACACGCCGCGGTCGTAGAGCACGGTACCCATCGCGCCGTCGAAGAGATGGACGCGGGCATCGGAGATCAGCGAGAGGAGCGTGGGCATGTCGCTACTTGTACGCCAGTGCCGGTGCCAGCCACCGCTCCGCGTACTCGAGCGACCATTTTTTCCGTCGGGCGTAGTCTTCCACCTGATCGCGGCCGATCTTGCCGACGCCGAAGTACTGTGACTCGGGACGCCAGAAGTAGTAGCCGCTGACCGCGGCGGTCGGTGTCATTGCAAAGCTTTCCGTCAGCTGAATCCCAATCCGCCGCTCAGCGCCTAACAGCTCGAACAGGAAGCCCTTCTCGGTGTGGTCGGGGCAGGCCGGGTAGCCGGGCGCCGGCCTGATCCCTTGATAGCGCTCCTGGATCAGGTCGTCGTTGGTGAGCGCCTCAACGGGCGCGTACCCCCAGAGCTCACGACGAACCCGCTCGTGCATCCGCTCCGCAAACGCCTCAGCCAGACGGTCCGCCAGCGCCTTGGCGAGGATGCTGTTGTAGTCGTCGTGGCTCGCCTCGAACGCTCGGACCATCGCGTCGAGCCCGATTCCGGCGGTCACCGCGAAAGCGCCGACGTAGTCGAGCACGCCGCTCTCCTTGGGCGCCACGAAATCGGCGAGCGCGAGATTCGGCCGATCCGCCGCCTTTGAGAACTGCTGCCGGAGCGAGTGGATTCGGCCGGTCACGGCTTCGCGCTGCCGGTCGGCGTAGATCTCGATGTCGTCACCGACCGTGTTCGCCGGGAAGAACCCTACTACGGCGCGGGCCGTCAGCAGACCCTCGGCCACGATCCGCGCGAGCAGCTTCTCCGCGTCGCGGAAGAGGTCGCTCGCGGCTTTACCCACGATCGGATCGGTGAGGATCGCCGGGTAGTGGCCCTTGAGCTCCCAGGTCTGAAAGAACGGCGTCCAGTCGATTCGCTCGACCAGCTCCTGCAGAGGATAGTGGTCGAACACCTCGACGCCGAGGAACTTGGGCTCGATGACCGGGACCGACAGGTCGAGGGAGCCCCGAACGGCTCGGGCCTTCGCGAGCTCGATGGTGCGGTCCTGGTTCCGGTCGGCCCGGCTCGTTCGAATCGCCGCGTATTCCGCGCTCACCTGCGCGACGAGCCCGTCCTTGAGCGTGTCGCTCAGAAGGTTGCTGGCCACGCCGACGGCCCGCGACGCGTCGAGGACGTGGATCACCGGCCCCGAGTAGTTCGGTGCGATCTTGACCGCGGTGTGGACTTTTGATGTCGTGGCCCCGCCGATCAGGAGCGGCAGCGTGAAGCCCTGGCGCTCCATCTCGCTCGCCGCGAGCGCCATCTCCTCGAGCGAAGGCGTGATGAGCCCGCTCAAGCCGATCACGTCGACTTGGAGCCGGATCGCGGCCTCGAGGATCTTCGCCGTCGGCACCATGACGCCGAGGTCGATCACCTCGTAGTTGTTGCACTGGAGAACGACGCCGACAATGTTCTTGCCGATGTCGTGCACGTCCCCCTTGACAGTCGCGAGCAGCACTTTCCCTTTCGTGCTCGGTCCGGCCCGGCCCTCCTTTTCCTTTTCGATGAAAGGAATCAGGTAGGCGACCGCTTTTTTCATAACCCGCGCACTCTTGACGACCTGGGGGAGAAACATCTTCCCCGCGCCGAAGAGATCGCCGACGACGTTCATCCCAGCCATGAGCGGGCCTTCGATGACCTCGATCGGGCGCTTGGCGCGCTTCCGCGCTTCCTCCGTGTCGTCGTCGATGAAATCCGCGATGCCTTCGACGAGCGCGTGGGCGAGCCTCTCCTCGACCGGTAGCTCCCGCCACGAGAGGTCTGCTCCTTTGGCGCCGCCGCTGCTCTTGGCCGTGGCTGCGATGGCCAGCAGGCGCTCGGTCGCGTCGGCGCGCCGGTTCAGCACGACGTCCTCGACTCGCTCGAGCAGCTCGGCAGGGATGTCGTCGTAGACGGCGAGCTGGCCCGCGTTCACGATCCCCATGTCCATGCCCGCCCTGATGGCATGGTAGAGGAACACGGTGTGGATCGCCTCGCGAACCGGGTCGTTGCCCCGGAACGAGAACGACACGTTGCTCACGCCGCCGCTGATCTTCGCGTGGGGCAGGGCCTCCTTGATGCGGCGGGTCGCTTCGATATACTCGACCGCGTAGTTCGCGTGCTCGTCGATCCCGGTTCCGATCGCGAAGATGTTCGGATCGAAGATGATGTCCTCGGGCGGGAAGCCGACCTGCTCCGTCAGGATCTTATAGGCCCGCGCACAGATCGCGACCTTGCGGTCGGCGGTGTCCGCCTGGCCTTGCTCGTCGAACGCCATCACGATGACCGCCGCGCCGTATTGGCGGACCAGGGTCGCCTGGCGGATGAACTCGGCCTCGCCCTCCTTCATGCTGATCGAGTTGACGACGCTCTTCCCCTGAACGCACTTGAGCCCGCCTTCGATGACGCTCCATTTCGAGGAGTCGATCATGATGGGCACCCGCGAGATCGACGGCTCCGACGCGATCAGGCGGAGGAACGTCGTCATTGCCTTCGCCGAGTCGAGGAGGCCTTCGTCCATGTTGACGTCGATCACCTGGGCGCCGTTTTCGACCTGCTGCCGGGCGACCTCGAGCGCGGCCTCGTACTTCCCGTCGAGCACGAACTTCGCGAACCGGCGCGACCCGGTCACATTGGTCCGCTCGCCCACGTTGACGAAGAGCGATTCGGGGCCGATCGTGAGCGGCTCGAGGCCACTCAGCCGGAGCCGGGACGGGCGCTCGGGAATTGCTCGAGGCGTGACGCCGCGGACGGCGCCGGCGATGGCCCGGATGTGGTCCGGCGTACTGCCGCAGCATCCGCCCACGATGTTGACGAGCCCGCTCCGGGCGAACTCACCGAGCACCGCCGCCATCGACTCGGGCGTGTCGTCGTACCCGCCGAACTCGTTGGGGAGGCCGGCGTTAGGATAGGCGCTCACGTAGGTGGGCGCGACCCGCGAGAGCTCGTGCACGTACTGGCGGAGCTGGGGCGCGCCTAACGCGCAGTTGAGCCCGACCAGCAGCGGCTCGGAGTGGCTGACCGAGTTCCAGAACGCCTCGGTGGTCTGCCCGGACAGCGTCCGGCCGCTCGCGTCGGTGATGGTGCCGGAGATCCAGACCGGCACTTTGACTCCGGTGGTGGCGGCGAGATCCTGAATCGCGAAGATCGCGGCCTTCGCGTTGAGCGTGTCGAAGATCGTCTCGACGAGGAGAACATCGGCGCCGCCGTCGAGCAGACCCTGCGCGGCGCTGCGATAGGCGTCGATCAGCTGCTCGAAGGTGACGTTCCGCGCGGCGGGGTCGTTGATGTCGGGCGAGATCGAGCCGGAGCGGGTGGTCGGACCTAACGCTCCGGCGACGAACCGCGGGGTCCCGGACTTGGTCGCGAACTGGTCGGCTGCCTCCCGGGCAAGCCGCGCGGATGCCAGGTTGATCTCGTACGCGAGCGACTCGGCCCGGTAGTCGGCTTGGGAGACGGCGGTCGCGTTGAACGAGTTCGTCTCGACGATGTCCGCGCCCGCCTCGAGGTACGCGAGGTGGATGTCCCGAATGATGTCCGGGCGGGTCAGGCAGAGGAGGTCGTTGTTGCCCTTGAGGTCAACCGGCCAGTCGGCGAACCGCTCTCCGCGGTAGTCCGCCTCCCCGAGACCGTAGGTCTGGATCATCGTCCCCATGGCGCCGTCGAGCACCAGGATCCGGTGCTCGAGAAGGTCCTGGAGGGCGGCGATTCGCGCTGTCCGGTCGGTCGGTCCGTTCACTGTGTCCCCTGTCCCTAACAACTCAAAACCCGAAGCTAAACGGCCTCGGGTGCGCGTTTTAGCGATTTATTTAACGTGGCCGCAATCAGCTCAAATTGCCACGACGATCTTATTGTGCCCACAATCTAAGCAATTGGGCGGCCGGGGGCTACGGTAGGCGCCAAAGTCACTCGCCCGCAGGCTCGATTGCTCCAGCCGCCTAACACCGGCGCTGGTTAGGCCTTCCGAATCGCGGCCCGCGCCGGCTCGGTCAGCACCAACGTCCCGCTCATCTCGGCCCGCCTGGCGAGCAACGTGTCCCATTCCTCCGTGCCCTCCCAGAAAACGGCTTTGAGCTGCTTCATCGCCGCGGGGTTCATCCGGGCGAGCCACGCGGTCCGGCTCGCGACCAGCGTGTCGACCGCGGCCACGTCCTCGGCCACGGCTGCGTAGAGGCCCGCGTTCGCGCCCCACTCGGCGCTTCGCCAGTCGGCATCGACGCTCATTGCCTGATAGGCGCCCAATCCGATCTTCTTCTCGATGACCGGTCCGACCACGAACGGGCCGATGCCGACCGCGAGCTCGCTCAGCTTGACCGACGCGCCGGCCGTCGCCACGGCGTAGTCGGAAGCCGCGATCAGGCCGACCCCGCCTCCGGCCGCTTTGCCATGGACCCGGGTCACCACGAACTTGGGCGCCCGGATCATCGCGAGTATCACCTTCGCGAAGCCCGAGAAGAACTGCTTTCCCTGCGCCCCATTCTCGATCGCCTTGAGCTCGTCGAACGACGCCCCGGCGCAGAACGCTCCTGTGCCCTCGCTTTCCAGCAGAATCACCCGCACGTCCTCTCGCCTGCCCGCTTCGGCAATGGTCGCGGCCAGCTGAGCCAACAGCGCGCCCGGCAACGAGTTGCTGCGGGGGTGGCCGAACGTCACCCGGCCGATGCCTTCGGCCACGGTGAGCTGGACTCGGCCGGCTTGGAGCGGGGAAACGGGGGCGGATGGGCCGGTCACAGGGGTCCTCGGAGTCTAGAGCGATGCGGTGATGGACGGGCTTAATCTAAGGCATTCGTCAGGCTAACTTTATGCATCCAAGCCAGGCTGGACGGTCCCGATCGGGACCGGCGGCTTGGGCTCGCTCTCTACCGGAGTTTATCGTGACGGATCGCACCTCGACAGCCATGCCCCCAGAGGATCCGGCCAAGAACAAAGAGTTCGAAGCTCGGCTCGATCGCGGCGAGACCATCGAGCCCAAGGACTGGATGCCCGAGAAGTACCGCAAGCAGCTCATTCGGATGATGTCGCAGCACGCGCACTCCGAAGTGGTCGGCATGCTTCCGGAGGGCAATTGGATTACCCGTGCTCCGAGCCTGCGTCGGAAGATCTCACTCCTTGCCAAAGTTCAGGACGAGGGCGGCCACGGTCTCTACATCTACTGCGGCACCGAAACGCTCGGCGTCGATCGGGCCGAGCTGATCGATCTCCTGCTCGCCGGGACCGCGAAGTATTCCAGCATCTTCAACTACCCGACGCTGTCCTGGGCCGATATGGGCGTGATCGGCTGGTTCGTGGACGGCGCCGCGATCGTCAATCAGACCGCGCTGGCCAAGGCTTCGTACGGGCCTTATGCCCGCGCCATGGTGCGGATCTGCAAGGAAGAGAACTTCCACAAGCGCCAGGGCTACGAGCTCTGCGCCACGCTGGCCAAGGGCACACCGGCCCAGCAGAAGATGGTGCAGGATTCGGTGAACCGCTGGTGGTGGCCGTCGCTCATGATGTTCGGCCCGAGCGACAAGGACTCGCCTAACAATGCAGATCTGATGCGCTGGCGGGTCAAGCAGAAGGGCAACGACGAGCTCCGGCAGCGGTACGTCAACCTGACGGTGCCGCAGGCGGAGGCGCTCGGCGTCACGCTTCCCGATCCGGCGCTCCGCCACGACAAGGAGAGCGGCAACTGGGAATTCGGTGAGATCGACTGGACCGAGTTCAAGCAGGTGATCAGCGGCAACGGACCGTGCAACCGGGAGCGGCTCGCCGCGCGCAACGAGGCGCATGCGGCCGGAGCGTGGGTGCGGGACGCCGCTGCGGCGTACGCGGAGAAGCATGCGAGGCGCGAGCAGGTAGCGTAGCGGCTAGGGATTCGGAGCTAGGGCTTAAGGAGCGTCAATGTCAGATCAGTGGCCGTTATGGGAGGTCTTTACTCAGCCGCCGGGCGGGAAGCCGCACGAGCATGCGGGGAGCGTGCACGCGCCTGACGCGGAGATCGCGCTCCAGAACGCGCGTGACGTCTATACTCGGCGCGGCGAAGCCGTCAGCATCTGGGTCGTGCCGAGCGCGACGATCGTGGCGTCGGCGCCAACGGATGCGGGGCCGTTCTTCGATCCCGGCAATGACAAGCCGTATCGCCATCCGCAATTCTACAAGGTGCCCCGGGGCGTGAAAGTCTTCTGACGTGACCAACGCCAATCTCTTCGAATACCTCCTCCGGCTTGCGGACGACCGGCTCGTGCTCGGCCACCGGAACTCCGAGTGGTGCGGGCACGGCCCGATCCTCGAGGAGGACATCGCCACCGCCAACATCGCGCTCGATCTCCTGGGCCAGGCGCAGCTGCTGCTCAAGCTCGCGGGGGAGACCGAAGGACAGGGACGCGACGAGGACGCGCTCGCGTATTGGCGCGACGAAAGTCAGTTTCGCAATCTCCAGCTGGTCGAGCTACCCAAGGGGGATTTCGCCTTTACGGTCGCGAGGCAGTTCCTCTTCAGCGCCTGGAATCAGGGGTTTCTCGAGGCCCTCACGCAGAGCAAGCACGAGGACCTGGCGGGCATCGCCGGGAAGGCGCTCAAGGAGAATCGGTATCACCTGCGTCACTCGGCCGAGTGGCTGATTCGGTTCGGAGACGGGACCGACGAGAGCCACCGGCGCGCGCAAACGGCGCTCGACGAGCTGTGGCCGTGGACCGGCGAGTTCAGCTCCGAAGACCAGGTGGACCGGGCGCTCTTGGCGGAAGGAATCGCACCCGCTCTCACGCCGCTCAGGCCGCCGTTCGAGGCGATGGTCAGGGACATCACGGCCCGCGCGACCCTAACGGTTCCCGACCGGCCGATGCGGATGACCGGTGGCCGGACGGGGCGGCACACGGAGTATCTCGGGCACATGCTCGCCGAGATGCAGATCGTCGCCAGGTCGCACCCGGGGGCTGTGTGGTAGGCTCGGGAGTCGGCAGTGGGATGCCGGAAGTCGGCGCGGCCGGTGAGGCGGAAGTCCTCGAGATTCTGCGCGGGGTGAAGGATCCCGAGGTTCCCGTGCTCGACATCGTCGAGCTGGGGATCGTGAGGGGGGCCGAGGTTGACGGGAGCAAGGTGACGGTCCGGATTACGCCGACTTATTCGGGGTGCCCGGCGCTACACGTCATCGAGCAGGAGATCGTTGCGGCGCTCCGTCAGCACCGCTTCACCGACGTTTCGCTCAAGACGGTGTTCAACCCGCCGTGGACTACGGACTGGATGTCCTCCGCCGCGAAGGAGAAGCTCCGCGCCTACGGCATCGCGCCGCCCGGGCGGGTGGAGGCGCAGGAGCTGGTTACGCTCGGCCGAGTGCCGCGTGCGGTTGCCTGCCCGTACTGCGGCGGGACCAATACCAGCGTCGAGAGCGAGTTCGGATCGACGTCGTGCAAGTCGATTCACTACTGTCACTCCTGCCACCAGCCGTTCGAGCAGTTCAAGGCGATCTAACCGCCGGATCCCTAACCCTAGCTCCTAATCCCTCCACTGCTCGATCACCCCGACCCATTTCGTCAAGAACGCATTCGCCTGGAATCCGTCGAGCACCCTGTGATCGATCGTTAGGGTGACGTATGCCATCGGGCGGACGACGACCTCTCCCTGACTGTTTGCGACCGGTCTGTGCTCCAGCTTGCCGACACCGAGGATCGCGGACTGCGGCTGGTTGATGATGATGGGGGCGGCGATCAGGCTGCCGCTCACCCCGTGGTTCGAGATCGTGAACGTCCCGTGCTGGACGTCCTTCGGCTCGAGCGACTTCTCGCGAGCCCGACCGGTGAGGTCCTGGAGCTTGCCGGCGGTCCCGGCGAGGTCGAGTGTCTGCGCCCGGTGAATGACCGGGACGATGAGGCCTCCGGTCTCGAGCGCCGTGCCGATGCCGATGTTCATGTCCTCGAAGATCTCGAGCGCATCGTCGTGCCAGCGGCTGTTGACCTCGGGGACGGCCCGGAGCGCCTCGACCGAGGCTCGCACGAAGTACGCCGTGTACGTGAGCTTGACCCCTTTCTCGGCGAGCGCTGCCTTGTGGCTGTCGCGATGCGCGATGATCGCGGAGAGGTCGGCCTGAAACACCGAGGTCACATGAGGCGCGGTGACGACGCTCTGCGCCATGTGCGCCGCGATGCTCTTTCGCATCGCGGTGTGAGGCACCCGCCGGCTCGGGATGGCCGAGGCGGAAGACGCGGTTCCGCCCGAGCGGGTCGCGAGGAACGCTTCGACGTCCTGCGTGGTGATTCGCCCTCCGCGTCCGGTCCCCGTGACGCTCGACCCATCGACGTTATGCTCTTTGAGCATTCGGCGAACGGCCGGGCTGAGCTCGGTCTCGGTGGCCGCTTCCGTTGCGGCCGGCTTTACGGCCCGGGCGGCCACCGGAGCGGGCGCAGCGGGGGAGGCGCCCGCTCCGACGCCGGCACCAACCCTGCCCAAGACCTCGCCCGGCTCAACCGCGTCGCCCTCGGCCTTGAGGATCTCGATCAGCACACCCGCGGCGGGCGCCGCGATCTCTACGGTGACTTTGTCGGTCGTGATCTCGAGCAGCGGGTCGTTCTCGCGAACCCGGTCGCCCACGTTCCTGAACCACTTACCCACGGTATTGGTGGTGCCCTCCGTCTGGTCGGTGGGCATGACGATGTCGATGGTTTCGGCCATGGTCTCTAGCGTCGGTTGAATGATGCGAACGGGCGGGTCGCGTGAGCGTTCCGCGGGGCGGAAAGATACCACGCTGGTGCCGAAACCCGACTTTCCGCCGCGGCGCACGACCTCGAAGAGCCTGGTCACTGATACCGGCAGAGGAGGCGTGGGTTGCGAGCCGAGGTCGCGCTTAGCCTGCCGGTCATCGGCTGGAGTGACTCGGCGGCAGCGCAGGATGGCCGGGCCGACGTACTGCGGACTCTTCAGGCTTTCACGGATGGGATTCGAGCAAAGGACACGGCTGCGATCGCCGAGCAGATGGACGGTGCGACGCGCTTCATGCTTACGCGGCCGACCTCAGCCGGCTCGAAGGGATGGGCGATGACGACTAGCTCATCCACGCGGCGGTCCAACCCGGCGGGCCGGCCATCGATGAGGTGATCCGCAACCCGATCGTGCAGGTCGACGGCGACCTCGCCACGGTGTGGGCGGAGTATCAACTGAGGATCGAAGGGAAGGTCAGCCACTGCGGTTATGACGGATTCCATCTGTTCCGAAGCGGCGGCAAGTGGCGAATCCTCCACATGAGCGCAAGGCTCAGGCGGGAGGGGTGTGGGGAGGCGCGGTAGAGACGACGGCACGACGGCACGACGGCAGGGCGCTAAGACGGTAAGGAGGTAGGACGGTCCGACGGAAGGCGAATAGCTACTCGGCGATGGAAAAGCGATAGGCGGTGCGCGACCGATACGCCTCGCCTGGGCGCAGGAGAGTCGACGGGAATGATGGTTCGTTAGGCGAGTTCGGAAAATGCTGGGTCTCGAGGGCGATTCCGCTCCAAGGGCCGAGTGACCGGCCTCCCTTTCCCGGTATCCCGTTCGCGAACGCGTTCGCGGTGTAGGCCTGGATCCCGGGCTCGGTCGTGTAGATCGTCAGCGCCCGCCCGCTCACCGGTTCCTCCAGTCGCGCGGCGAGTACCAGATCCGACCCGATCGGACGATCCAGGACAAAGTTCTGATCCAAGCCCCCGGTCATCCGAACTTGCGCGTCGTCGCTCGCGAGCCGTGGGCCGATCACCGCGGGTGTGGTGAAGTCGAGAGCCGTCCCGCGAACCGGCCGCAGCTCTCCGGTCGGAATCAGCGTCGAGTCGACCGGTGTGAAGCGCGACGCGTTGACGAGCAGCGTGTGGTCGGAGATGTCGCGAGCACGCGCGCCGGCAAGGTTGAAATAGCTGTGCTGGGTCAGATTCACGTGCGTCGGCGCGTCGGTCGTAGCTCGGTAATCGACCACGAGCTCGTTGTCGTTGGTGAGCGTATACATGACTTCCACGACCAGACGCCCCGGAAACCCTTCCTCGCCGTCTTGACTGGTGTAGTGGAGGACCGCGCCCCGCTCCGTCGCTTCCTCGAAGGGTTCCCCGTGCCACACCACTCGATCAAACCCGCGACGACCGCCGTGGAGGTGGTGGGGTCCACTGTTCGCCGTCAGGCGGATCTCGCGCCCGTCGAGCGCGAACCGCGCTCCGGCGATCCGGCCTGCGTACCGGCCGATCAGTGCGCCAATGTAGTTCGGATCTTCCGCGTAGGCGGCAAGCGACTCGTGGCCTAACACCACGTCGTCGAGGGCCGAATCTCGATCCGGGGCCTTGATCGAGAGGATGATCCCGCCGTAGGTGAGGAACCGCACCTCCATCCCGGACGAGCTCCTGACGGTGATCAGCTCAGCGACAAGGTCACCGGCCCCGATGGTGATGCGCTCTCGCTCGAGGCTCGGCGTCGGGTTCATCAGAACTCGATCAAGTCCACCATCTTCGCCGCGATCTCGTCCACTTGGGGCAGGACCGCATTCATCAGCGCGACGTTGTACGGCGTCGGTACGTCCGGAATCGCCATGCGGTAAACCGGCGCGTCGAGGCTGAGGAACGCGTCCTGCGCGATCGTCGCGCTGACTTCGGCGCCGAAGCCCGCCGTCATGGTATCCTCGTGGACGATCAGGCAGCGACGGGTCTTCTTGACGGACGCGAGCACTGCCGCCTTGTCCCACGGTGAGATCGTCCGCAGATCGAGGACGTGGATCGCGTAGCCGGACTTTTCGACCGCCGCCTCGCAGCGCTCGACCATCGCGCCCCACGTCACCACCGTGAGCTTGTCGCCCTCGGTGATCGTCCTGGCCTTTCCGAACGGGATGACAAAATCATTCCCCGGGTACGGCCGGCGGGACCAGCTTCCGTCGAGGAGGGCGCGGTGTTCGAAGAAAATGGTCGGATCATTGCTGCGCATCGCGGTTCGAAGGAGCCCGACCGCGTCTTCGGCGTTCGACGGAATTGCGACCTGCCACCCCACCGCATGCGCCCAGACCACTTCGCCACAGACGCTGTGCCATGGATCGCCGCACTTCGGCGCGTAACCGCCCGGCAGCCGCACCACGATCGGCGCGGCGAAGCGGTTGTTGGTCCGCCAGCGCATCGTGCCGCAGTTGTTGAGCTGCTCGGTCGCGGGGTCGGCATACTTGCGGAACTGAATCTCGGCTACCGGCAGCAGGCCGGCGAGCGCCATCCCAACGGCCCGGCCGATGATGCCCTCTTCGGAAAGGCTCGTGTCGAACACCCGCTTGTCGCCGAACGCGTCCTGGAGACCTAACGTTGCGGCGTGTACGCCTCCCTTGGGACCGACGTCCTCGCCGAACAGCAGCATCTTGGGATTGGTGGCGAGCTCGTGCTCGAGGGCGCGGCGGACGGCGGTGAGGAGGTTGATGCGGGGGGCTTCCGGGGCCGGGGTCTCACTCCCCTCGGGATACCGATACCCTTCTGGAAGGAGGCCGCCGCGGGTCTGCACGTCGATCGATCCGTCCGGGTCGACCTCGGTGAATCGATAGCGGCCGATCCGGGCGGCGTCGGGCTCGGGACGGGACAATGCCTCGTCGAGGCCGGCCTCAACGTCGGCGGCCGCACGCCGCTCGATCTGCTCGAGCTCGGCCCCGCTCAGAATGCCGGCCGCCAGAAACGTTCGCAGCCGCGGGAGCGGATCGGCGCCGCGCTCTCGCTCGAGCAGGTCTTTCGGCTTGTAGGCCTGGGTGTCCTGGCCGGAGTGTCCGCTCAGACGGGGCATGGTCAGCCGGACGAGCGCGGCGCCCTTTCCGGCACGAGCGTGACCGATAGCCTGGTCGAGCAATCGGAGCGTCGCCGCCGGATCAGTGCCGTCGCCGTCCTGGATATAGAGATTCTTGAACGAGCCCAGATTCTCGGCGATGTTGGCGCCGGGCGTCTGGAAGTGGGACGGCACCGAGATCCCGTATCCGTTGTCCTCAACGTAGAAGACCATGGGGAGCTCGAGCGTGGTCGCCATCGTGAGGGCCGACCAGAACCCGTTCGTGGCGACCGACGAGTCTCCTCCTAACACGCAACCGATGGCGCCCCGATAGGACGAGTCCTGGAGCACGTCGCGGTGATAGGTAATGGCCTGAGCCCAGCCGGCCGTCGGAGTGTACTGCGAGCCGACGTCCCCCGACATCGGAAAGACGACCGGCCCGGGACGAGCCGGGAGGTTGCACACCACCCCGATGTCGCGCCCGTCGCTGAAGCCGCCGGACTTTCCCATCGGCCCGGCGAAGCCGTCCGCGATGCTCAGGCCGAGGGTGAGGAGAAGCGGGCGCGAGCGATAGTAGGCGCCGATGCCGTCGTGCGGGTGCGTGAGAAGGGATCCCAGGATCGCCTGCGCGACGTCGTGCCCGCGCGCCGAGAACTGGTACGCGACCTTTTTTTGGGGAACCAGGCGGGTTTCTTCAATCTCATCAAGGGAGCGGGACACCAGGGTGTGATAGTACACCCGCTTCCAGTCGATCGATGCCGTCACGGAGTGCTTCCTGTTCGTCGCGAGTCGCGGCTTCCGTCGGACTGACGGAACGGGCGGAGCGGTTGGCGCCGCTCGAGCAAGAAGCTAGTCTCGGCGAGCGGCGGTATCAATTCGCGGCAGCTTCGCCGGGGGTCGCCTAACTGAGCGATTCGTAGGTGCAGCCCCGTTCCTGGCAGAGGCCCACCAGCATCGTGTGCGCCGGCACCAGGATGACGCCGGGGTTGAGCCCCCCGCGGAGCTCCCTGTAGACCTCCTCTTCCGGCTGGTGCGCCGCCTCGGCGATCCGGCCTGCCTGCCGGGTCAGCGCTTTGTTGCACTGCCAGAAAATCGTCCCGCGAGCCTGAAGCGCTTTGACTTTCGTCTGCTGCTCGCGCGGGGTCTTGCCTCCCGAGAGAAAAATGTTTCGGAGCGCAGGCTTCTGCGTCTCCGGATCGGTGACCTTCCAGAGCTCTCCGATCGGGTACTTCTGGTACAGGGCATCCGTCGCATTGACCGGGAACGCGCTCCCGGCGATTCCCACCACTGGGTTCACGTCTGGATGGCCGAGCCCATAGACCTCGAGGTACGCATCGAGCCAGTTCTTGATGATCCGGAGCGAGTCCATCTCGTGGAGATCGAAGACCTGCTTGTGCTTCCCGGTCAGCCGGTCGAGCCACGACATGTCCCAGTCGCTCTGGGGGATGGGCGACGCCTGAGCGGAATCGGCGAGAGCGGTCGCGGCCCCGGCGAGGGCGGCGACCGACGAAATGAAGCGGCGGCGATTCGGGTGGGGCACGGCTACCTCTTGGAAGGCGATGCCCTAAGTTGCCGCCGATGTCCGGATCGCACAAGAAACCAAAGCGGGTGGGGGCGTTGTCATCCCGAGCAGCAAGGGGTCTACTCCCTCAGTTTCAGGACCTTTCCACCCTCAGGACCCCCCGCCCCCTCGAAAATTCCGCCTAACAACACATCTCCGAAAAGTCAGTGATCGACCGGAAGTCCGCTCGGGACCCGGCGGGGAACCGTACGCTCGAGATTTCGCGCGGCGGGATCGGTGAGCGCGGACATGAACGTGGTCAACTGGTCCACCGTCGCCGAGGGCAAGACCACGCCATTCAGAATCGTGTCCCGGTTGGCGAGGATGGCGTCAAAATTCGGGACGATCGTGTTCTGGAGCAGCGCCTCGATGTTTCCCGGCTTGAATCCGCGGAGCTTGAGGTCGGATTCGCTGTAGTGATCGATGAAGTCGTGCAGGTCAGCGAAGGCGCCGTCGTGGCCGTACGGGGCGGTCAGCACCACGTTACGAAGCGGGGTCGTCCGGAACGTGTACCGGTCGGTCTCGAGCTTGGTCACGTTCATCCGGCCGAAATCGTCGTTCCGGTGAGGGCCGTTCCCCTTGCCCGGTCCGAACTGGGCGAGCGCCACGTTGTGGAACTTGTTGTCGGTGAACGCAGGGCCATTGTGGCAGAGCGAGCACTTGATCGTGAGAAAGGTCTGTGCCCCCGTCAGCTGCGCCTGGCTCATCGCGTAGTCGTCACCGGCCAGGAAGCGGTCCCACGGCGTATTCACGAACGAGAACTGATCGACCAGAAATCCGCCAATCGCGTTTGAGGCATGAGCGAAGGTCATCTGATTGAAGCTCGTTCCCGGATAGGCGTCCGCGAACAGCCGCCGGTACTCGGGGATGTTGCCCAGCCGAGCCATGAGTGCCCGCCAGATGCTCGGATTGTCGCTGTCGGAAATCTCCGCCAGGTCGTTCCCGCTTTGGGCCCGCATCTCTTCGCGCGACACCACCGGAAACAGCCCGAGCGCGGAGATCACGCCGAACTCGAACACGCGAGTCATCCCGGGCGTTATCGCGGTCCCAGCCGGCGTGTGGTACTTGCCAGGTCCGTCAGGCATAACCCGGCCATCCCAGAAAAGCGACTGGAGCGCCGTGAGGTTGAAGAGCGAGGGAGCGTTTCGCGGGATGAACGCGCCGGCGGGATCGAACCGGCCCGGTCCGAGCCCCGTCGCGCCCTGACCGACCGAGAGGCTGCGACCGTCTCCCGTGGCAAGTCCGGGCAGGTGGCAGGTCATGCAAGCGATGTCCCGGTTACCGCTCAGAATCTTGTCGAACGCGAGCGCCTGACCCAACCGCACGAGCGCGGGCCGAACGTACGGCCGCGCCGGCATCCGGCCGATCCCCCGCTGGACCGCGAGCTGCCGAACGATCGTGGTCAGATCGGTAGGGCTCGAGCTCTGCTCGAGGGCCAGGGAAGGGGCGAGCGCTTGCTGCTCTTGTCCGCAGGCAGCAAGGAGACCGAGGGCCGCGGCGGAGAGCGATCGGCGGATGTGGTGCTGTAGCATGAGTTATCCTCACGGGAAGGCTCGTAGGTACGCCGGTTCGCGGTTTCGAGCTCAGGGCGGGTCCGACAGCCGGCCGATTCCATCAAGGCTGCTACTCATAAATCGGAATTGGCGGGCGAAAGCCGACAACCAGGCAGGAACGAAGAAACCCGCCCCTTCGGCGGGGCGGGCTCTTCCAGTCTTCGGCGCGGTGCGTTACCACCGATCGATCGGCAGCCCGCTCGAAACTTTCTGGTTACGCGGTGTCGTGAGGCTTTTCGGTGCGGTATGCAGTGCCGTGGAACAATCCCACCGGCGTCCCATCCTCCTTCGCCACGTCGACCCTATAGTACAGAAGCCGGTTGCTGCCGGCCTCCTGGCCCGCAGTCGCGATCAGAACATCGCGCTCGCGTGCGGCGGCCGGGTAGGTCATGCCGTTTTCGATGCTGACCGCGAGGTTCCCCTGCGTGTTACAGGCAAACGCGAAGGCGCTGTCGGCGAGGGCGAACGTCACGCCCCCATGGCAGACCGCGAATCCATTCAGGAACTCGCGCCGCACCACCATCCTGAGCCGGGCGTACTGCGGTCGAATCTCCAGAATCTCGGCGCCGAGCCACCGGGTGAAGTAGTCATTGGCAACCATGACCTCGACAACCCGCTCGGCGAGCGCCTGCGGGGAGAGCGGTGGCGTCATGGAGAAAACGTCCGCTCGTGAGCGACCATCCGGCGGAGGAGCGGGCTTGCCCGGTACCGATCTTCGCCATACTCGGCGAGGAGCCGGTCGAGTCGCTCCAGCAGCACGTCGGGTCCGATCTCGTCCGCCCACTTGAGGAGGCCCTTGGGATAGTTGACGCCTTTCGTCATCGCGAGATCGATGTCATCGCGGCTCGCAACCTGCCAGAACAGGGCGTCGATCGCGGAGTTGATGAGGACCGCGAGCACCCGGTTAACGATGGTTTCGGCGAGGCCGCGGTCACCGTTAGGCGACGGCTGCGCGGCGCCGGGCCGGTAGTCGAAATGCCCGCGTCCCGTCTTCCGCCCGAGCAGCCCGGCCTCGACCAGGCGGCGCTGGGTGAGAAACGGCCGGTACCGCGGGTCGAACGAGAACGCCTCGAACACCGACTGGGATACGGCAAAGTTGACGTCGTTCCCGATCAGATCCATGAGCTCGAACGGGCCCATCTTGAATCCGCCCACATCACGCATGGCCCAGTCGATCGTGGCCCGGTCCGCGATGCCCTCTTCGTAGATTCGGAGCGCTTCACTGTAGAATGGGCGCGCGATTCGATTGACGATGAAGCCCGGCGTGTCCGAAGCCACCACCGTCACTTTACCCCACGCTTTGATGAGCGCTTCGGCGGCGACCGTGGTCTCCCGCGACGTCGCGATTCCCGGCACGATCTCGACGAGGGGCAACACCGGCGCCGGGTTAAAGAAGTGAATTCCGATCACCCGCTCCGGCAGGCGGCAGGCCGCCGCGATCGCGGTGACCGACAGCGATGACGTGTTCGTCGCCACCACCGCCGTGTCGCCGGTGACGGCCTCGAGCGCCTTGAACGTGGTCTTCTTGATCCCGAGATCCTCGACGATCGCCTCGATCACGAGCCCGGCGCCTGAAAAAGCAGCGAGGTCGCCCGCGCTCACCGTCGCATAGGAGATCCGCGCGAGCAGCTCGGCCGCTTTGTCACCGGTGAGCCGCCCCTTCTCCACGTCGCGCGCGATCGCCTTAGCGTGGCCGTCCCGTGCTCGCCCAACGGCGCCCTCCTGGGCATCCGCAAGCACCACACGATGCCCCGCCGCCGCGGCGACCTGAGCGATCCCCGCCCCCATCGTTCCCGCGCCGAGCACACCGACCGCGGTCTCCGCCGAAAGCCTCATCAGGTCCCTACTCCTATTCCCGGTAAGCCCTGGTCCCTAAGCCCTCTTCCCTATTCCCTACTCGCCCTTGAACACCGCCTTCCGCTTCTCCCTAAACGCCGCGACGCCTTCCCCATGATCCGCGCTCTTTCCCGCGATCGTCTGCATCTCTGCCTCCGCCACCAACTGCTCAGCCAGCGTGTTCGTCGCGGCCGCTTGAATGAGCTGCTTGGTGAGCGCGATCGCCATGGTCGGCATGGCGGCCAGACGGGTGGCGAGACCCATCGCCTCTCCCTCGAGGCCGGCGAGCGGCACCACCTTGTAGACCATCCCCAACTCATAGGCCCGCTGGGCCGGAACTTTCTCGCCTAACATGAGCATGGCGGCGGCGTGCGCCGTTCCAACCAGGTGCGGAAGAATCCAGCTGCCGCCGGTGTCCGGTACGAGGCCGATGTTGATGAACGCCTGAATGAACGACGCCTCTTCGGCGGCGATCACGAAGTCGCAGTTGAGGGCAAGATTGGCACCCGCCCCCGCTGCCACGCCGTTGACCGCCGCCACGACCGGTTTCTCCATCGCGCGGAGCCGTCTCACCACTTTATTCCACGAATGCTCGAGGTGGTCGCCGTACGACCCCTCGGAGATCCCGCCGGCCAAGTCCTGTCCCGCCGAAAAGCCCCGGCCCGATCCGGTGATCAGCACCGCCCGAACCGATCTGTCGGCCCCGACCTCGTCGAGCACGGCGAGCATCCGGCTGAACATCTCGGGGTTGAAGCTGTTGAGCACGTCCGGGCGATTGAGCGTCACCCGTGCAACCCCGCCGACCCGTTCGAGCAGAATGGTTTCCGGCATGACACACTCGTGGTTGGGCCTACGTTGGCGAGGCGGCAGAGCTGCTGCCGCGGAGCAGATCTCCGGGCGGTACGACCGACGACTGGTCCCGCTGATATGGAGTCGGATAAATTAGCACGGTAAGTCGGCTTCCCCTAGCTATGGCAGGTTATGAACGCATACATCGTTGACGGCGTGCGGACCCCGATCGGAACCATCGGCGGCACCCTCTCGCCCATCAGGGCCGATGATCTGGGAGCGCACGTGCTCGCCGCGCTGATGGCGCGGCACCCTGGGCTCGAGCCGAGCCGGATCACGGACGTTGTGATGGGGTGCGCCAATCAGGCGGGGGAGGACAACCGCAACGTTGCCCGGATGTCGCTGCTTCTGGCGGGCCTGCCGACCACGGTCCCGGGGGAGACCGTCAATCGGCTCTGTGCCTCGGGGATGAGCGCAGCGGCCAACGCCGCCCGCGCCATAGCCAACGGCGACGGCGACTTCTATCTCGCGGGCGGAGTCGAGCAGATGACCCGCGCCCCGTTCGTGCTCTCGAAAGCAACCCAGGCCTTCGCTCGCAACATCGAGCTCTTCGACACGAGCCTCGGCTGGCGGTTCGTCAATCCAAAGATGAAAGAGCGCTACGGAGTCGACTCGATGGGCCAGACCGCCGAGAACGTGGCGGAGCAGTTTGGAGTGGGCCGTGAGGATCAGGACCGGTTTGCGGTGTGGTCTCAGCAGAAGGCCGCCGTCGCCCGGACGAGCGGCCGGCTTGCCCGCGAGATCGTGCCGGTGATGATCCCCCCCGCGGGGAAGGGAAAAGACCCGATCGTGTTCGACGCCGACGAGTTCATCAGGCCCGACACGTCGCTGGCCATCCTTGCCAAGCTCAAGCCGGCGTTTCGGACTGATGGCAAAGGCTCCGTCACGGCGGGAAATGCATCGGGACTGAACGATGGCGCGGCAGCGCTCCTGCTCGCATCCGAGCAGGGTGTGAAGGACCTCGGCGTCAAACCCCTGGCCCGGATCGTGGCGACCGCGGTCGCGGGTGTGGAACCCAGGATCATGGGTGTGGGCCCGATTCCGGCGACTCGAAAGGCGCTGGCCCGTGCGGGCCTCACCCTCGACCAGATCTCAGTGCTCGAGCTCAACGAGGCGTTTGCCGCGCAGGTGCTCGCCTGCACCAGAGAGCTCGGGCTGGCGGACGATGACCCGCGAATCAACCCGAACGGCGGGGCCATCGCGTTAGGTCACCCCCTAGGCATGTCGGGCGCTCGGCTTCTCCTCACGGCCGCGCTCGAGCTCGCGGCGACGGGTGGCCGCTACGCGCTGTGCACGATGTGCATCGGGGTGGGGCAGGGTATGGCAACCATCATCGAGAAGTGTTGAGCGAAGGGCTCTTCTTGATCGGCTTCCGCTCGGTGGGTTCTTCCATCGCGGATGCGGCAGGCACCTCCCGGCTCGGCCGGTCGTCCAACGTTACTTCGGGGTATAAGTTCTACTAGAGCGCAATAGTCACCAGGGCCTCAGGTCTACGCGCCCGCCCCTCATTGGAGGATTCGCCATGAGCGCTTCCGCTCGCGTTGCCGGCGTCGGCATGATCCCGTTCGTGAAGCCGGGAGCGAACGCACCGTATCTCGAGATGGGGGCCCAAGCCGTGCGGCTCGCGCTCGCCGATGCGGGCCTCGGCTATACCGAGATCCAGCAGGCGTTCGCCGGGTGGGTCTATGGCGACTCGACCTCCGGGCAAGCGGCGCTCTACCAGGTCGGGCTCACCGGAATCCCCATCATCAACGTCAACAACAACTGCTCGACCGGTTCCACCGCGCTCTTCCTCGCGCGGCAGGCCGTGGAAGGCGGTTCCGTGGATTGCGCCCTGGCGCTCGGGTTCGAGCAGATGGCCCCCGGCGCGCTGGGCGCCGTGTTCTCCGATCGGCCGAGCCCCGTGGCGCCGTTTCTTGCCATCGCCGATCAGCGGTTCGAGGAAGGTCGCGAAGTCCCAATGGCGCTACGGCTGTTCGGCGGCGCAGGGTTCGAGTACCAGGAGCGGTACGGCGCCGGCAACGAGCTCTTCGCTCGAGTTCGGGCGAAGGCGAGCCGCCACGCCGAGCACAACGAGAAGGCGATCTTCCGAAAAGTGGTGTCGCCCGAGGAGGTCCTCGCCTCGCCCAAGATCTTCCTCAACCTGACCCGGCTCCAGTGCTGCCCGCCGACCTGCGGCGCGGCGGCCGCCGTGATCGTGAGCGAGCGGTTTGCCGCCCGCCACGGTATCGGCCGCTCGGTTCGGATCCGGGCTCAGGCGATGACCACCGACACGGCCTCGACTTTCGATCAAGGCAGCTTGATCAAGGCGGTCGGCTCGGACATGGCGCGGGCCGCCGCGGACGAGGTATATGAATCCGCCGGAATCGGACCGGCCGATGTGGATGTGGTCGAGCTCCACGACTGCTTCACCACGAACGAGGTGCTGAGCTACGAAGCCCTCGGTCTGTGCGGCGAGGGAGAGGCGGAGCGGTTCGTCGCGGATGGCGACAACACATATGGAGGCAAGGTCGTGACCAATCCTTCCGGCGGCCTCCTCTCCAAAGGCCATCCTCTCGGTGCGACGGGCCTGGCGCAGTGCGCCGAGCTGGTGACCCAGCTCCGCGGCGAAGCCGGGCCGCGCCAGGTCGACAAGGCCCGGCTCGCTCTCCAGCACAACCTCGGGCTCGGCGGCGCGTGCGTCGTGACCCTGTACGAGCGCGCATGATCGATCGCGCCCTCATCGGCACCGTGTTTCCGGTCGTGACCGTCGAGGTCAGCCCGTCGCGGATTGCCTTGTTCGCCAGGTCCATCGGTGACGACAACCCGATCTATCATGACGAGGCCGCGGCCCGCCGGGCCGGCTACCGCGGCATCCCGGTTCCGCCGACGTATCCGTTCGCGCTGCAGATGGACCGGCCCGATCCGTGGGAGCTGATCCGAATTCTCAATGTCAAGCTCGAGAACATGCTCCATGCCGAGCAGCGCTTCGTGTATCGGGCGCCGATCGTGGCCGGCGACCGGGTCGCTCTCACGGAGCAGGTCGCCGAGATCTACGAGAAGAAGAACGGAGCGCTGGTCTTTTGCCGGTGCCACGCGGAAGGTCGCCTGGCGGACGGCACGCTCGCGGTCGAGCTCGACCGGACGCTGGTCGTTAGGCGGGACCCATGATCGATCTCGCTTCCGCCGAGCCCGGCGCCGTGGTCGCGACCTACTCGACCGAGCCGATCACCCGCCATGCGCTTGCGGTCTACGCCGGCGCGTCCGGCGACTACAACCCGATTCACGTCGACATCGACTTCGCCCGGGGCGCGGGGATGCCGGACGTCTTCGCCCAGGGCATGCTCGTGATGGGCTACCTGGGCCGCTTCGTCAACCTGGTGAGCACGCCGGACCGGCTCCGGGAGTTTTCGACCCGGTTTCTGGCCATCACGCAGGTGGGTGACGCGATCACCTGCACCGCGCGGCTGATCCGGACCGAACAGGTCGACGGGGAGACCCGGGCCCGTCTGGAGCTATTGGCCAGGAATCAAGCCGGCGACCTCAAGCTCAAGGGCGAGGCGATCGTCGCGATCTGACATTTGGAGAGGAATGCGTGCAGAAACTCGAGGGTAAAGTCGCTATCGTCTCAGGGTCGGGCCGAGGGATCGGTCGGGCGCTCGCGCTCAAGCTGGCGTCCGAGGGTGCCCGGGTCGTTGTG
>JBDTOH010000019.1:0-23423 GCA_039933355.1 Gemmatimonadota bacterium
TTCGCCAAGCTCCGGTGCGTCTCCGCCGGTGGCGGCGGTCTGAGCTTGTTCCGGCTCAGCGGCGGGAAGCCGGCCGAACGGCTCCGGATCCGCGACCTGCTGGCGTAGCCTTCATCGCGGCCTCGATCTCGCTCGCGGTATAGGGAAGCCCGGGCGTCAGGACCTCGTGACCGTCCTTCGTTATCGCGATCATGTCCTCCAGGTAGTAGCCCTGGCCCTCTACCGCGAACATCAGCTCGTAGGCCACGGTCATACCCGCCCGGAGCGTCTCCGGCTCGCCTTCGGCGTCGTCGAGGCCAACCCCATGCAGCTCCCAGGGTCCGGTGCCGCCGGGGCCGAGCAGCGTCTCGGCTGCCTTCCTGCCTAACGCCGTCTTGAGCCCGGGCTGGAGCCGCTTGATCTCGGCCGTTGCCGCCTCGAAGACGGCGCGCGCCGGAGCTCCATCGCGGATCGTGAGCAGCCCGGCCCGGTAACCCGCGATGAAGAGGTCCCATGCCTCTCGCTGGCCCGGATCGAACCGGCCGCTCACCGGGGCGGTCCGTCCGACGTCGCCCATGTAGTGGTCGATCTGGCAGCCGACGTCCACCCGGACAACCTCGCCGGCCTGCATCTGACGGTTGACGTGCTCGTAGTCCTGAAACGAATCGAACAGGTTGGTAAACACAGCGGTCGGCCCGCTCATCGTCCACGGCCAGAACGAGACCCCGCGCGCGCCGGCCTTGGTACAGGCGGCGACGACTTCGAGCTCGGCCTCGCGCTGCCACCGGCCGGGCCGGAGCGCCCGGATGCCGGCGAGGAATGCCTCGCCGCTGGTCCGCCCCACCCGGCGCAGCACGGCCAGCTCCTCGGCGCTCTTGATGTCGCGAAGCGGCCTAACGATCGGCACCGCCGGCCCGATAGTGGCCGCTCCCATCGGGGCGAGGAAGTGGCGCCATCGCTCGACCGTGCCGGCCATCGGGATCGGCGTCTCCACGGCGCCGCGAGTGTCGACGGAGCTGACGTACACTCGAGCCGGCGGCCGCCGGAATCTCCGCGCGAGCCAGCCGCTCAGCGAATCGACCGACAGCACTTCGGTCATGCCGAGCTGTCGGGCAGATTCGGCGCCGGGAGAGACGATCCATCGGTTGACCAGCCGCGCGGGGCGGGCGGTGAACAAGACGCTCGCTTTGGATCCGCCATCGAGCACCAGCACCGCGCCGACCAGGTGGTCGAGCCCGGTGAGGTATTGAAAGTCGGGCGCTTGGACATAGCCCAGCTGATCGTCGGCGAGGAACGAGGCCCGCGAGGGGACGATCAAGAGATCCGAGCCGAGCCGGTCGAGTGCGGCGGCCCGGCGAGCGGCGTAGGCCGATGCCGGCATTCCGCCCGGTGCCTGCTGCGCGCCAGCGAGCAGGAATATCGCGAACAGGAGCATGGGAATCCCTGTGGAGAGCGTGATGATGCCGTTTTTTCCTTGACACCCTCGTCCGATCAACGTACGGTACACGAAGCGCGCGCAGACTTCCAGGCTGATGAAACTATGAAATCGGTGCTTCGGGCGGCGGTAGTCGCGCTGCCCCTCCTTGCTGTTTCCGCTTCGCGACCAGACCTCTACAAAATCCCGCTCGAAGGCACCGGAACAGGGTCCCGCTTAGCCGGTACGGCGTTTCTATCCCCGGCCCGTTCACCGTTCGGCATTGCGATGACGCCCGATGGGTTTTTCGTCTTCGACATCGACGTGGATGTCCCGGTTCTGCCTCCGGTGTCCGCGTTCGGGGCGGAGTTCAAGACCTACATGGTGTGGCTCGCGACCGCCGATCTCGAACAGGTGAAGCGGCTCGGGCCGCTCACGGCGGGAACCCGGACTCGGGGCAAGGTCGCCATGAACAAATTTCTGGTGGTGATAACCGCCGAACGGGTCCCTAACGGCGAGAAGTGGGCCGGCCCGATCGTCATGCGCGGACGAAGCCCGAGCGCCTATCTGACCAACTTCTCGGGTCATACCATGTTCAACGGCGGGGTGCCGCAGTGATCCGCTTCCTCGCGCGGATTGGTCTGCTCGCCGCTCCGGCGTTTACCCTCCTCGCGCAGCAGCCCGACACGGCGAAAAGGGCGGAAGCATCGAAGCCCATGGACCACGAAGGCCACGATATGGCCGGCATGGACCATGGCGGCGGCACCAACCGGATGCCGCCGATGCCGAAGGGGATGCGAATGCCGATGATCCCCGGGATGGAAGGCGTCGCTCCCAAAATAACGGCGTTCCTGCCGGGCCAGGACCGGGATCCGGCTTCGGTTCCCCTCGCGACGCCGCGCCGGCTCGTCGAGGTGAAGGACGGCGACTCGATCGACCTAACGGCGGGCTTCGTCCGCCGCCGGCTGCGCGGCAAAGACTACGTCATGCTCGGCTTCAACGGCCAATACCCGGGCCCGCTGATCCGGGTCAAGCAGTCTGCCACGATCACGGTCCGCTTTCGCAATGAGCTCGACATGCCCTCGACGGTACACTGGCACGGCATTCGGCTCGACAACCGCTACGACGGGGCCGCTGGAGTCACTCAGGACCCGGTGCCCGCGGGCGGTGAGTTCGTCTATCGGATTCGCTTTCCCGACGCGGGGATCTACTGGTATCACCCCCACGTCCGTGAGGATATCCAACAGGATCTCGGTCTCTACGGCAACCTCCTCGTCGACTCTCCCGACCCGAGCTACTACGGGCCCGCGAACAGCGAGCAGGTGTTGATGCTCGATGATCTCCTGGTGGATGAGCACGGAATTCTCCCGTACGGCCGGGATCGGGGGAATTACGCGATCATGGGCCGGTTCGGGAACCTGATGCTCACGAACGGCGAGCCCGACTACGAGGTGGAGGTCAACAAGGGCGACGTCGTTCGCTTCATGCTCACCAATGTCGCGAACACCCGCTCGTTCAACCTGAGCTTCGGCGGCAACCCGATCAAGCTGGTCGCCGCCGATCTCGGCCGATACGAGCGTGAGGAGATGGTGCCGACCGTGGTCATCGCGCCGGCACAGCGCTATGTCGTCGAGGTCAAGTTCGACCGGCCCGGTGCCTACGCCATCACGACCGCGGTGCAGGCGCTGAACAACTTCCTCGGTGAGTTTCAGCCCACCGTCGACACGCTCGGCACGGTGACTGTGAAGGCGACGAACACGACCAAAGACTACGCCAAGGAGTTCAGCACGTTACGCGTGCTCCCCGCGGTGACGGCCGAGTTCGCCCGGTACAAGCAGTACTTCGAGAAGGCGCCGGACAAGGAGCTGCTCCTCACGGTGAGCATCCAAGGGATGCCGATCGTGATCACCGCATTCATGTCGGTGGACACCATGTATTTCCCGCCGCAGGAGTGGACCGACGGGATGCGCGACATGAACTGGGTGGCGACGTCGAAAGAAGTGCGGTGGATCCTTCGCGACCTCGCGACGAAGAAAGAGAACATGGACATCGTCTGGGCCCTCAAGAAGGACGATGTCATCAAGGTCCGGATGAAGAACGACGCCCTCTCGATGCACCCGATGAGCCACCCGATTCATTTTCACGGCCAGCGGCTGCTGGTGGTGGCGCGGAACGGGGTTGCCGAGGATAACCTCGTCTGGCGCGACACGATTCTGGTGCCGGTCGGACAGACTATCGACTTTCTGGTCGAGGCCACCAACCCCGGCAAATGGATGGCGCATTGCCATATCGCCGAACATCTCGAGGCCGGCATGATGATGGTGTTCACGGTATCGCCCTAGGCGCGTCTCGGATCGAGGCCGTCTGTGTTTGGTTCACTCCTGAACGAGGTTGATATGGTACGAACACGGTTGCTGGTGACGGCCTTGGGGCTGGCGCTCGTCTCGACGGCGCGGGCTCAACACACCGAACCGCCGAAGTACAAGGTGGGCGGCAGCCCCAACATGAAGCTGCTCTCCCACATTCCGCTCGGCGGCTTCTTCCGGGTGATGGACAACGAGATCGAGCAGGAGGCGGGCAGGCCCTATACGTACGTGTCGCAGTCGCACGAACGGGCCGGGTTCACGATCATCTCGCTCGCCGATCTCACCAACATCAAGAAGATCTACAGCTGGACCATCGAGAATCCGGAGCTCCACGGCGGCACCGGCGGCATGGACGGGAAGTACTTCAAGATCAAGGGGAAGTACTACTACGTGCAGTCGCTCCAGTTCGGCCAGAGCGGCCCCGATGCCGATCTCGGTGCGGTCATCGCCGACGTCACCCTCTTGCCGGATACAAGCAAGATCAAGATCGTGGCGCGGCTCCGGGACAAGGAATATCTCGGCGGGTTCCACAACATCTTCGCGTACCGGCATTCCGATGGGCGAGCGCTCCTTTTCACGACGCTCAACGGCCCCTATGCGAACGTCTATGACTTGGAGAAGATCGTCACCGGCGCGCCCGAGAATACCTGGCGAATCGCGCGGGTTCCGATTCCCCAGAACTCGAACACCGCGATCGGCAACTTCGGCTACCACGACTTCCATGTGTCCTACGACCCGAACACCCACCAGGACAAGTTCTACGGGGCGGGGCGCGGCGGGTATTTCGTGTTCGATATCAGCACCATCGGCAAGGAAGAGCCAAAGGTCATCACGCAGATCGTCGGCGCTTCGGGTGTGAGCAGCGGGCACACCTTCACGCCGACTCCGGACGGCAAGTTCGCCGTTACCGAAGCCGAGTACGAGTACGCTCCGCTCCGGCTGTTCGACCTCCGGCCCGGCCTCGAGGGAAAAGTCAACGCGATCACGCAGCCGGTTGGAGCCTGGACCGCGGACTGGCGCGCTCTATCGCACAACCACGAAGTGAAGTGGCCTTTCGTGTTCGTGTCGGCGTACGAGGACGGGCTCCAGATCTTCAACATGCAGGATCCGACCAACCCATATACCGTGGGCTGGTACTACACTTGCCTCTGCCTCCACAACACCGGCTTCGGGGGCGTGCCGCAGTGGGAGGGCAACACGGTGTTCAACGGGGCGTTCGGGGTGAAGGTGCGCGACTCCGACGGCCTCATCGTGATCAGCGATTCCAACACCGGCTTCTGGGCGTTCAAGCTGGAAGGCTTTCAGGGATGGAACGGGCACGACTGGGGAATGCCGAACATCTCGAGCGCGCAGAACTGGGACAATGGTCCTGAGGGCGCCCCGAAGACCGGGAAGGTTTCAACCGGCGGAAGTCAGTAGCACCGGGCCTCAAGCCGGGGTGCTGCTCGAGGGGCCGGGAATCGGGTGATTCTCGACCCCTCGAGGGTTTCAGGCCGTCGCGTGCTTGGCGAAGACGGTGGTCTTTCCGGTCCCATCGAATGCGAGGACGTCGTAGGGCCGGAACGGCGTCATGTCCATCCCGGGCGCGCTCGCCGGCATGCCCGGAATCGTGAGGCCGGCGACCTTGGGCTTCTCGACGAGAAGTCGCTTGATGTCTGCGGCCGGGACGTGCCCTTCGACGACGTACCCGCCGACCACGGCCGTGTGGCAGGACTTGAGCGCGTCGCCCACTTTGTACCGTTGTTTGATGGCGTCCATGTTAGGCGTGTCCTGGACCGATACCGTGAAGCCGGCCGCCTTCACGTGCTCGATCCACTTCCCGCAGCAGCCGCAGCTGGGATCCTTGTAGACAATCATTGCCTCGCCACGGGTAGCTCCGGCGGCGATCCGGCTCAGGCCGGCCAGAGCCGCCACGGCCGCGCCAAGCTCGACCACCATCTTTCGCCGACTGATTTCTCCGACCATAATGCTCGTATCCTCCCGGGTTGCGACCGCCGTGCTGCCGCCAAAGGGTTCCGATCCAAAATAGCCACGCTCGGCTCCGCATGCCGCTTCCCCGCTCCGTTTCCCCGCTCGTCCCATTTCTCGACGGTCAGGGGTTCCTCGTGCTCGACGGCGGGCTCGCTACCGAGCTCGAAGCCCGGGGCGCCGATCTCCGTGATCCGCTCTGGTCCGCGCGCGTGCTGCTGGAACAGCCGGACCTGATCCGTGACGTCCACCGCGACTATCTGGCAGCCGGTGCCGATGTCATCACCACGGCGAGCTATCAGGCCAGTCACGCCGGACTTGCTGTTCGGGGCCTGATACCGGAGCAGGCGGATGAGGTGCTGCGGCTGAGCGTTCGGCTCGCCGTGGAGGCGCGGGAGGAGTGGACTCGGACCAGCTCCGCCGACCGGCTTCCGCCGCTCGTCGCCGCCTCCGTTGGACCGTACGGCGCTTATCTCCACGACGGCTCTGAATATCGCGGCGGATATGGGCTCTCGGCCGGCGAGCTCCGAGCTTTTCACCGGGACCGGATTGCGGTGCTGGCCGGCGCCGGCGCCGACCTGCTCGCGTTCGAGACCATTCCATGCCGGGAGGAAGCCGAGGTTCTGGTCGAGCTGGCTCTGGAGACGGGCGTGAGCGCAGCCTGGCTCACCTTCAGCTGCCGCGACGGGGACCGGATCTCCGCGGGGGATGGCCTCAGCGAGGCGATCGCGGGGCTGCGCGGCGCCGAGTGCCTAACGGCGATCGGCGTCAACTGCACCGCGCCCCGGTTCATCGGCTCCTTGCTCGAGACTGCCCGCGACTCGACCGACCTCCCGCTCGTAGTCTATCCGAACAGCGGCGAATGCTACGAGGCGGCGAGCGGAGCTTGGAGCGGCGAGGCCTCGACCGGGATCGTCGACCAGGTCGCCGCATGGTACAGCCTCGGCGCTCGTTTGATCGGAGGCTGCTGCCGGACGACGCCCGAGACGATCAGAGGAATTGCCGCGTCACTTCGCGGCCGCGGTAGCCGGTGAGGAAGAATTGTCAGTGGGGTCCCGGCAGGGCCGAGTAGATCCTCGGTCGTTGCACGCCTCATGCATGGTCGTGGAACCTCCTAACGACGACGTCTTCTGGTGGTCCCGCTGGTCCGGACCCTGCCGTGTCCTGCGCGCGATGTCATCCCGAGCGAAGCGAGAGATCTACTCAGCGGGAACCGAACCCTGCTCAATAGATCCCTCGTTTGTCCGCCTTCCCCAGTGCGCACCTAACGTTCATCGCAGCCAGATCACCACCAGTCCGCAGCGGTTCGCGACGGGTGAGGTCCCGAACTGCAAGGGCAGCCACCGGTCATTCCGATAGACCTCGATCGCTTCTACGTCGTCGAGGCCGTAGTCCAGCAGTGACGCCCCGGGCCACGGTATGGCTCCGTCGATCGAGATGCCCGGCGTGCAGTCCGACGCTGAGGGGCCGCCGAACGACGAGGCCGACCGGAACTGCATACCGAAGGGCTGATCGAACCGGCGCGACCCGCCGAAGGGCGACGGATCGAACCACGCCCGCTGCTCGAGCGCAAAGCGGGAACGGCCGGGCAGGTACCGCTGGACCACGTCGATCAGGTCGAAGGCGCGGGTCTTGGCGAGGTCGTCGCGGGTGAGGAACTTCCCGAACGCGCTCCTCGAGCGCCAGTAGAAATCCGAGTACTTGTACTTGCTCATCGCGTCGCCCGTGACCGTCACGTCCGAGAGGCGAGTGGGCATCCGCTCCATCTCGATGGGGAGATCGCGGGTGGAGTCCGGGTCCAGCGTCATCGTCAGCTGGATCGGCACATAACCGATGCGACGAACGGCAAGCCAATAGCGGCCGGCCGGGATCGAGTCGAGCCGAAAAGCGCCCTGGTTGTTCGACTGGACCGTGAGCTTCTTGCCGAGGATCTCAACGCTGGCGCCTTCGAGCGGGCGGCCCTCGGTATCCTTGATCACGCCCTGAACGCGGGCGACTGGTTTTTGTGCGGTAAGCGGGGGTGCGGTCGCGAGTCCGGCCGCAAAGGCCATGGCGACAACGAGGCGGTGGGCGTTCATATGATCCTTCCCTCCAACAGTATGGTCGGCCTTCAAGGTTACCCTTTGAGACCGCCACGCGCCACCGACGGGAAGCGACAAATTGCGCTGCTAAGCCCCTGACAAAATCGGGCGTGGTTACGGCAATGCCCGGTCCCGATACACCTCCCGGCCGTCGAGCAGGGTCAGCAGCACTTTCGCCCGGTGGATCTGGTGGGGCGGAATCTTGTAGAGATCCCGGTCGAGCACGACGAGATCCGCCGCCTTTCCGACCTCAATGGTTCCATCGATCGTCTCGTCGAACGCGGCCCTGGCCCCCGCGACGGTGTACGCCTTGAGCATGGTCGTGAGGTCGACCACTTCCTCAGGAATCCACGGCGGCCCGGCGGTCGAATCGGTCGGGGCTCGCCGCGTAATCGCGACTTGAATCGCTTCGAGCGGATTCATGGATGAAACGGTCCAATCGCTTCCCGCGGCCACGGTGGCGCCGGTCTTGACCACGGAGGCGATCGGATAGAGCCAGCGGGATCGAGCCGGGCCCAGAATCGGCTCGGTCAGCTGCGTGATGTATTCATCCGCATAGGCCCAGAGTGGCTGGAAGCTCGCGATCACCCCGATCTGCTTGAATCGGGGGATGTCCGCCGGGTCGAAAAGCTCCAGGTGAGCGATGATCGGACGGGCGTCGCGCGGGCCGTTCGCCTTCCGTGCCTTCTCGAGCGCGTCGAGGCTCATCCGGATGGCACCATCACCGATGGCATGGATGTGGACCTGAAACGCGGCTCGATCGAGCGCCTCTACGATCGAATCGAGGAGCGCCGGCCGGAAGTTGGGCATGCCCCGGCTGGTCGATCCGTCACTGTAGGACGCGAGCAGTGCGGCCGTCTTGGCTTCGATCACCCCATCCGCAAAGATCTTGGCTGCTGTGGGCCGGAAATAGGTACCGCCGCTGAACCGTTTCCGTAGCGCGACCATCGAGTCGACCTGACCTACGCCCTTCACCGGATCGACATAGAAGGCGCCGATCGCGCGCGCGGTGAGCTGATGCTCCCGATCGAGCGTGGCGTAGGCCGCCGCGAGCTCCGAGGACATCGACGCCTCGTGCACGGTTGTAATACCGAACGAGTTCGCAAGCTGGACTCCGCGCCGAAGGCCTTTCTTCAGTTCCTCAGCCGTGCGCGGCGGGATTTTCGTTTCGACGAGGTCCATGGCGCTTTCCCGCAGGGTTCCGGAAGGCTCGCCCGTCCTGGGATCGCGCTCGATCCGGCCGTTGGGCGGATCGACCGTCGCCTTGGTGATCCCCGCGAGCGCGAGCGCCTTCGTGCTCGCCCAGGCCGAGTGGCCGTCGGCGGCGACGAGGAAGGCGGGCCGGGCGGCTACGACTTGGTCGAGCCACTCACGGCGCGGGTTGGCGTTCGGGAAGACCGGCAGCGCCCACCCTCGACCTCGGAGCCAGGTCGTGTCCGGCTTCGCTGCGGCGCACCGTTTCACCGAGTCCACCACGGCTTGCTGAGTGGTCAGGCCGTCGAGCGTGCACTCATCCAGCGAGACTCCGCCGCTCAAGTGGACGTGAGTATCGTGAAAGCCCGGCAGGACCATTCTACCGGCCAGGTCGAGCGCCTCGGTCGAGTCGCCGGCCCAGGCTTCGGCGCCGGCATTGTCGCCGACGTAGACGACCTTTCCCGCCCGAATCGCCACGGCCTGCGCTTTGGGGACGCGGTCCACCATGGTGTAGACGGCCGTGTTCCGCAGGATGAGATCGGCGGGGCCGGTCGGACGGCTGGCCGCCGCGGCGGCGGCTGCGACAACGAGGATTCGGCGCATGGAGATTTCGTTAGGCGTTGGCGTCAAGGCACGACCGGCACAATGATCTGAGACGGATAACGGCGGTCGTGATGGATCGTGATCGCCGCGCTCCGCATGTCGGCTGACTCGGTCTCGAGCGCGCCGGTGTGGAGATTCCGGGAGAAGTGGGGCATGAATGCCGTGGTGAGCACGATCCGAATCCGATGGCCCCTCTGGAAAAGATTCCCCGTGAGCAGATTGGGAAGCACCAGCTCGTAGACCTTGTCGGGCTCGAGCAGCTTTCGTTCGGGCCCGCCCTCGCGATAGCTTGCCCGGAGCACGTCGAGGCCGGGGCTCATCAGATTCCACGCGGTCCCGTCCGGTGCGACGTCGAAAAGCCGAACCCAAAGGTCGGTGTCGGGCACCAGCGTCGAAACAAAGATCCGCGCGGTGATATTGCCCACGACGCGCAGATCGGTTTGGAGCGGATCGGTCTCGAAGGTCGCGACGTTCGGTTGGTCTGCGAGCGCCCGATAGTCGTGCGCGCCGCTCTGCTCGGCATACGGGTCGGTGACCGGGCTGCTCGGGTCCGACACGAATCGGGTCGTCGCCCTCCCGGTGAGCTGATCCTGCGTGAGCCGTCCGCGCGAGCCCGTAGTCCATGTCAGGTAGAACGGGGTCGGCACCGTGCCGGCGAGCGGCCATCGATCGCTCGAGCGCCAGACGTTCTCGCCCATCACGAATACGCGGACCAGCGGATCATCCTTGCCGACGTCGAGGTGGCGGACGTACCGGTCCATGAACCGGAGGATCTCTTCGTCGTAGTCGATCCCCGCCGCCTCGCCGAAGACCCGCTCGCCGGACTTGGCGGTCGGGCTTGCCATCATTCCGCCGACGCCGTGCACCCACGGTCCGAGGATGAGCCGTGTCTTCGGCTCCGCGCCCCGTCGGGAGGCCAGGAGCCCGCGAAAGTTGGTGACGGCTCCCTCCGGCCCGTAGGGGTCGTCGTGCCAGCCACTCACGTTGAGCACCGCCGCGCCGACTTTGGCGTATTTGTTCCGGAGCTCGGCCCAGTCCCACCAGCGATCGTTAGGTGGGTGGCGCATCCACTCGACGTACCAGGGCGCGACCTCCTTGAGCTCGGGCGCGTCCTCGAGCGGGACATGGTCGAGGATCCGCGAGCGAACACCGGGCCAGGCGGCGGCGGCCTCGCGATAGGTCCGCGGGCCGGGGAGATTGTTCCGGACCCGAAGGTCGGGCGCGATGTTGTGCCAGATCCACGTCGGCCACGAGAGGTCGAAGATCCCGCCCGCGTACCAGAAATTGGTCGGGCTCGAGAAGGTCATCGCCGGGACCATCGCGAGGAGATGGGGAGGTCCTTTCGTCGCCGCGAGCCATTGGACCGCACCCGGGTAGGAAAGCCCAAACGTGCCAATCTCTCCGGTGGACCAAGGCTGAGCCGCGGCCCATTCGATGGTGTCGAACCCATCGGCCGGCTCCTGATTGTAGGGGACATAGGTGCCGTCCGACGTGTACCGGCCGCGGACATCCTGCGCCAGCACCGCATACCCGCGCGCGACCGCCTTGCGGAACATCGGGTACGTCTCGATCGCGGCGTCCTTCCCGTATGGCGTCCGGTACACGAGCGTCGGGTAGCGGCCACCGCGTCCCGGGAACAGGACCGTGCCCCGGAGCGTGACGCCGTCACGCATTGGAGTTGAAACGACGCTGTCGAACGGGGTTTGAGCGCGGGCGCCGCGTACCAGCAACGCCAGAGCCAGCCAGGACAGGAGCGCCCGCCGCACGCGACCACCTCCAACCGCTTCGCCTGTGACTTTCCGGGGAACGACGTTAAGCTAGAGCCGATCGTCCCACCCGGAAGGGGCACCGTACCGCTGATCATGGCCTATCGCTATCCCGACACCCATGTGTTGTATCGGAAGCTCACCAAGACCTTCCCGAAGATCGTCCGCGGCGAGGGCTGTTACCTCTTCGGCGAGGACGGAACCCGCTACCTGGACGCTTCGGGGGGCGCGTATGTCGCCAACTGTGGGCACGGAGTCCGGGAGATAGTCTCCGCAGTCACGGACCAGATCGGCGAGGTTGCGTACATCACGGGGATGTCGTTCACCAACGACGCGGTCGAAACGCTCGCCAACGAGCTGGCCGAGGTTCGAGTGGGCGACCTGGACAAGTTCTCGTTCCTCTCGAGTGGATCGGATGCGACTGAAGCGGCGCTCAAGCTGGCGCGCCAATATTGGGTCGAGCGGGGGAAGCCCAAGAAGCACAAGATCGTCGCGTTGGCGCCGGGTTATCACGGCAACACCATGCTCGCGCTCGCGGCGTCGTCACGGGACCACTACAAGATCTATTTCCGGGAATGGATGGTGCCGGTTCGCTACGTGCCCGCCCCGTACCCGTATCGGTGCGATTGCCGCGGTGGGCCGTGCCCCCGCTGCGACGGCACGGCGCTCGACCAGGCGCTCACAGAGGAGGGCAGCGACACGGTTGCTGCGTTCATTGCGGAGCCGGTCGGGGGCTCGTCGACCGGCGCATCGGTTCCGCGAGCCGATTATTGGCGGACGATCCGAGAGATCTGCGATCGTCACGAAGTGCTCTGGATCGCCGACGAGGTGCTGACGGGTGCGGGCCGGACCGGCACGTGGTCGGCGCTCGAGCCGTATGGCGCGGTGCCCGATCTCCAGGTGCTGGGCAAGGGGATCAGCGGCGGTTACGCGCCGCTCGCCGCCGTTGCGGCGCCCGAGCGGATTCTGGACGTGATCGCGGCCGCGAGCGGTTCCATGATTCACGCCCAGACCTTCACGAACACGCCGATGATCTGCGCGGCGGGGGTTGCGGCTCTCCAGTACCTCAAGCGGCACCATCTCGTGGCTCGATGTGCCCAAATGGGAACCGTCCTTCACCAGAAGCTCGGCGCACTGCGCGGCCGTTCGATCGTGGGCGATGTCCGGGGCCGGGGTCTCCTGGCCGGGATCGAGCTGGTCGCGGACCAGCGCACCACGGCGCCGTTTGCGCGGAGGGAGAAGGTCGCCGAACGGCTGACGGACGCCGCGCTCGAGGCCGGTCTCGTGGTGTGGCCTAACGTCGGTCACGCGGACGGGACCAACGGCGACGCGGTGATGGTGGCCCCGCCGTTCGTGATCACCGAGGCCGAAATCGACGAGATGGTGGAGAAGCTGGGGACGGCGATCGATCGGGTTGGCTGACGGAATGTCGGCGCCATTGCCGAGTCACGCGGATCGCGAGCGCCTAACGGCGCGACACCCAAAGTGAGGTACGAGTGACTTACCCGAACATCGTAGTCCCGCCGCCAGGCCCCAAGGCCAGGGCCATTCTCGCTCGTGACGAGACCTGGGCCTCGACCTGCTACATCAAGGAGTATCCGCTGGTCGTCGCGCGGGGCCGGGGTGCCATGGTCGAGGACGTGGACGGCAACACCTATCTCGATTTCATGGCCGGCATCGCGGTCGCGGCCGCCGGCCATTCCCACCCGGAAGTGGTTCAGGCCATCAAGGATGCGGCAGACCGGTTCCTTCACATCTGCGGCTCCGACTTCTACTACGAGGGCATGGCCGCATTGTGCGAACGGCTCGGCAAGCTGGCGCCGGGTGCGGGAAAGAAGCGGGTATTCCTCACCAACTCGGGCACCGAAGCGGTCGAAGCCGCGATGAAGCTGGCGCGCCACTCTACCCGGCGGCACGCCTTCGTTGCGTTCCACGGCTCGTTCCACGGCCGGTCGTACGGCGCGCTCAGCCTCACGTCGAGCAAGGTTCGCCAGCACAGTGGCTTCGGGCCGATGCTCCCCGAAGTGTATCACGTTCCGTTCGCCTCCTGCTACCGGTGCGCGTACGGCAAGACGTTCCCAAGCTGCGGCCTCTACTGCGTGGACATCATCGAGCGCGATCTCTTCGCGAGGCAGATCGATCCTCACGACGTCGCCGCGGTCTTCGTCGAGCCGATTCAGGGCGAAGGCGGGTACGTCGTCCCGCCGCCGGGTTATCTCCAGGCGCTCCGGTCGCTCTGCGACAAATACGGGATCTTGCTGGTCTTTGATGAGGTGCAAAGCGGCATCGGTAGGACAGGCAAGATGTTCGCGGCCGAGCACGAGGGTGTCGAGCCGGATATCACGACCGTGGCGAAGGGCTTGGGTTCGGGCATGCCGATCGGCGCGATGATCGCGAAGGAGTCGATCACGCGCTGGGAGTCCGGGGCGCACGGCAGCACGTTCGGGGGGAACCCGGTCTGTTGTGCCGCCGCGCTTGCGACCCTCGATCTGGTCGAGTCGCAGTACATGGAGAATGCCCGCTTGATGGGCGGGCGGCTGATGGCCGGCGTGCTCCACCTCGCCGAACGATTCCAGACGATCGGCGACGTCCGCGGCGTGGGCCTCATGATCGGGATCGAATTCGTGAAGGATCGGGCCACTCGGCAGCCCAATCCCGAGCTGATCACGCACGTGGTCCAGTCCGCCTTCCTGAAGGGCCTGCTGCTGCTCGGCGCGGGCAAGAGCGCTCTCCGGCTGGCGCCTCCGCTCGTGATCGACGCCAACGACGTCGACACGGCTCTCAGAATTCTGGAGGAATGCCTTGCGAGCGCCTGACCTCGAGTTGTCGTCGCGATCGGGTGGGACCGCGGTGAGCAAGGTGCGCTCGATGCACGACGCGATCGCTGAGCACGTCAAAGACGGTGACGCCGTTGTGATCGAAGGGTTCACGCACCTCATCTGCTTCGCTGCCGGCCACGAGATCATCCGGCAGCGCCGCAAGGACCTGGTCCTCTGCCGCCTGACTCCGGATCTCATCTACGACCAGATGATTGCCGCCGGGTGCGCCCGGAAGCTGGTATTCTCCTGGGCGGGCAACCCCGGGGCGGGATCGTTAGGCTCGTTCCGGCGCGCCGCCGAGGGGAACGGGCCGGCGCTCGAGCTCGAGGAGTACTCGCACTTCGGGATGGTGGCCCGGTTCGCGGCGGGCGCGGCCCGGCTCCCCTTCGGGGTCCTCCGCAACTACCTCGGAACCGATCTGCCCCGGGCCAACCCGTTGATCCGGTCGGTCGAATGCCCCTATACGGGGGAGCGACTCGCGACGGTACCCGCGCTCAACCCGGACGTCACCATCATCCATGCCCAGCGGGCCGACCACGACGGCAACACGCAGGTCTGGGGGCTGCTCGGCGTACAGAAGGAAGCGGCGTTCGCCTCGAAGCGGGTGATTGTGGTGGTCGAAGAGCTGGTCGATCAGGCGGTGATCCGAGCCGATCCCAACCGTACCCTCATTCCGGGCCTCATTGTGAACGCGGTAGTCGTGGAGCCCTGGGGCGCCCACCCGTCGTACGTGCAGGGTCACTACGACCGCGACAACAATTTCTATGTGGCATGGGAGAACATCACTCGCGATCCGGACCGATTGGGCCGGTATCTGGACGAGTTTGTCTATCAGGTGCGCGACCGGGCCGAGTATCTCGCCAAGCAGCCCGATCTGACGGCGCGGCTGCGGGCCACGCCCAGATTGTGCGCCGGAGTGGACTATGGGTACTGAGTACACGCCCTCGGAGCTGATGGCCTGTGTCGCGGCGCGCGAGCTGGCAGACGGAGAGGTGGTGTTCGTCGGGATCGGGCTTCCGAGCCTTGCCTGCAACCTCGCCCGGCTGAGCCACGCGCCTAACTTGGTCCTCGTGTACGAGTCGGGCGCAGTGGGCGCCACCCCGGCCCGGCTCCCCGTATCGGTCGGCGATCCCTCCTTGGTGACCGATTCGCTGATGGTGTGCCCGATGGCCGACATCTTCCAGTATCTGCTTCAGAACGGGCGGGTGCAGGTCGGATTCCTCGGCGGTGCGCAGGTCGACCGATGGGGCAACATCAACAGCACGGTGATCGGTCCCTACGATCATCCGAAAGTCAGGCTGCCCGGCAGCGGCGGCGCGGCGGAGATCGCGATCCATGCGGAACGGGTCCTGATCGTCAGCAAGCTCAGCCCGAAGGGATTTCCCGCGGACGTGGACTTCATAACGAGCCCCGGACATCGGCCGCGAGGCGGGAGCCGCCGAGAGCTGGGAATTCCGGGTGGCGGTCCGGTTCGCGTCGTCACGGATGTCTGCATTCTCGAGCCGGACGAGGCCGGCGAGCTCTCGGTCGTGGCGCTCTACCCGGGTGCGACGATGGCGGACGTGGGGAAGGGGGTCGGCTGGACGGTGCGGGCCAAGGGGGTGCCGGGGACGGTCGACCCTCCGACGCCCAACGAGCTCCGCCTGATCCGGGACGTGCTCGATCCGAACCGGCTGTTTCTGAAGCAGGCGTAGGCTGGGGCGGAGCACGGGAGCC
Source organism: Gemmatimonadota bacterium (assembly GCA_039933355.1). Taxonomy (GTDB): domain Bacteria; phylum Gemmatimonadota; class Gemmatimonadetes; order Gemmatimonadales; family GWC2-71-9; genus SHZU01. Next base: position 15,907 of record JBDTOH010000019.1, read on the forward strand.
GCGAGCGAGAGTGCTCGCTTCGCTCGGAATGACAACCAGTGATGGCGACCGGCCGGTTGCTGAATCAGGACGAGAATCAGCGGAGCATCGGATGACTAGACGGCGGAAGCAAAGGGCGGGGGCCGCGGCCGGGCTCAAGGGAGCGATGGCCCTGCTCGCCTCCGCCGCGCTCCTCACGACACCCGGGGTGGCCCAGCGCGAGACGGTCCTCAAGCAGATCAACGTCCCCCACCACTACTACTTCCGCGAAATGTATCTCCCCCAGGCCACGAGCGGACCGAGCGCCGCCACGTGGAGCCCCGATGGCCGAGATCTCATCTACTCGATGCAGGGGACCCTCTGGCGCCAGACGTTAGGCACTGCCGACGCGCGCGAGCTCACCGATGGGCCCGGGTACGACTACCAGCCGGACTGGTCACCCGACGGACGTTACGTGGTCTACAGCTCGTATCGGAACGACCAGATCGAGCTTGGCCTGCTCGACCTCAGTACCGGCGAGACGTCGACGCTACTCGGTGGCGGCGCCGTCCTGGTCGAGCCGAAGTGGTCGCCCGACGGCAAGCGGCTGGCCTTCGTCTCCACGGCGTACAACGGACGCTGGCACATTTTCGTGGGCGACTTTGCGGCCGGCCGGCTCACCAACGTCACCCGGATCACGCAGGACAAGGACAGCAAGCTGCCCCGGTACTACTACAGCGTCTTCGACCATTTCATCTCGCCGACCTGGTCGCCCGACGGCAAAGAGCTGATCCTGGTCTCGAACGCGGGACGAATCTGGGGCACGGGGGGATTCTGGCGGATGGAGGCCAAGCCCGGGGCGGTGCCACGGGAGATTCATTACGAAGAGACCACCTGGAAGGCCCGCCCCGACTGGAGCTCCGACGGGAAGCGCGTCGTGTACGCGTCCTACCTCGGGCGGCAGTGGCACCAGCTCTGGCTGATGACGAGCGACGGCGGCGACCCCTTTCAGCTCACCTATGGCGAGTACGACAACACCGCGCCCCGGTGGTCGAAAGATGGGAAGAAGATCGCATTCATCACGAACGAGGGCGGCACCACATCGCTCCGGGTGATCACCATCCCCGGCGGGATGATCGAGGCAGTCAAGCCCCTAACGCTCCGCTACCGGCATGACCGCGCCACGCTGTCGATCAAAGTCGTGGACGAGGCGAACAAGCCGCTCACCGCCCGGATCTCGGTGACCGGTCCCGATGGTCGGGGCTGGGCTCCGCTCGACGCGTGGCGTCGGGCCGACGACGGATTCAATCGGCGGGAGCGAACGTTTGAATTCACCTACTTCCACGCTCGCGGCGGCGCCGAGCTTTCGGTCCCTGCCGGCAAGTTCACGATCGAGGTCATGCGCGGCTTCGAGCTCCAGCGGGTCGTGGATACCGTCACACTCGCCGCCGGTAGCAAGACCCTTCGCACGATCAAACTCACCCGCCTCGCCAACTTTCCGGCCACGGGCTGGTTCAGCGGCGATCTCCACGTCCACATGAACTACGCCGGCACGTATCGGAACACCCCGGCTGATCTTCGCTTCCAGGCCGAGGCCGAGGATCTCCAGGTGGTCGAGAACCTGGTCGTCAACAAAGAGCAGCGGATTCCCGACATCGGCTACTTCCGCGGCGGCGAGCTGGATCCTGCCTCGACACCGAGCACCTTGATCAAACACGACGAAGAGTTCCACACCAGCTATTGGGGACACTCCGGCCATCTCGGGCTGACCCGCTCGTTCCTGATGCCTAACTACGCAGCCTACGTGAACACCGCGGCCGCGAGCCCGTATCCGCACAACTCCGCGGTTCTCGACATGACCCATGAACAGGGTGGCTTGGGAGGCTACGTTCATCCGTTCGAGTCGGTGCCAAACCCGGCGAAGGACGAGACCCTCACCGACGGCTTCCCGATCGATGTCGCGCTCGGCAAAGTCGACTACCTCGAGCTGTGCGGCTTTGCCGATCACCTCTCCGCGTCCGAGGTCTGGTTCCGCACGCTCAACAACGGATTCCGGATCGCGGCCGGCGCCGGAACCGACGCGATGATGAACTATGCCTCGCTTCACGGCCCGGTCGGCCTGTGCCGAGTGTACGCGGAGAGCGGCAAGCTCGACTACAAGGCCTGGCTGGGCGCAATCAAGGCCGGGCGGACCTTCGCCACCAACGGACCGCTGCTCCGCTTTACGCTCGGCGGCAAGGGAATCGGGAGCGAGATCCGGCTTCGAGCCGGCGGAGCTCTCGATGCGACCGTGTCGATGCGTTCCAACGTGCCGGTCGATTCGGTCCAGCTGATCGAGAACGGGCGGGTGGCGCTCGCCTTCACCTTGTCCCCGGATTCGATGAAGGTGGAGGAATCGATCCGGATCAACGTGAGCGAGAGCAGCTGGTATGTAGTGCGGGCGTTCTCACATCGGTCGCGCCATCCCGTGCTCGACGTGTACCCATTCGCCATCACGAGCCCGATCTACGTCATCGTCGCGGACCAGCCGATTCGCTCGCCAAAGGACGCGGCCTATTTCATCGCGTGGCTCGACCGGTTGGAGAAAAACGCGCGCGAGCACAAGGGATGGAACACGGAAGAGGAGCGACGCGTTGTCCTCGCCGACATCGATCGGGCCCGTGCCACCTTCCGCGAGCGGTCGGCTGCATCGAAGCCGATTCCGTGACGCGGGCCACATGCGGGTCGATGGCGGTTTGTCGTCGCGGAGAGGGCGGGAGCGCGCACGGGTCGAATCACGGATTTGGTAGCGAGACCATATGGAGGCCGGCGTCGGGGCGCGGCCGGGCGATAGTGAAGCTCGGTGGGTGACACTGGCGGACAGCCTGGCGCTGGGCAGTCGGCGCAATCCGCAGGCAAAGAATAGCGATCAGGACAAGGCGGGGGCCCATGTGCCGGCGATTGGCTCCGCAGGAGAGAATCGAGGCATTCCGGGTCCGTAGAGTAGCGGCTCGGCGGCGGCGGACAAGCTGGGACGGCACTAGATTGCGGTCGAGAATCTCGCCGGCTGGACCGGTTCGGTTCAGCGCGGGATGCATCATCCGGAAGGCCAATGCAATCATTCGGTGGACAGACGATGTACATGCCGCTCCGGCGGGTTGTCGTCCGGCGTCCGGATGCCGGGTTCGGCGCGGCCGACCCAGCCCGTTGGCATTATCGGCACCGGCCCGATCTCGCAGCCGCGACGGCCGAGCATGACGCTTTTGTCGCCACGCTCAGGGAGGCCGGTGCCGAGACGATCGCCCACGCGGCAGCGCTCGCCGACCATGCCGACGCGATCTATGTCCATGACCCCGTGCTGATCTCGGACCGTGGCGCGATCCTGCTTCGGATGGGAAAGCCGCTGCGTCGCGGAGAGGAGGAGGCGCTCGGAGCAACGCTCGAAGCCGCCGGCGTCCCGATTCACGCCCGGCTCACCGGCGACGCGCTCGCCGAGAGCGGAGACATTCTCTGGCTCGATCCGGAAACATTGGCTGTCGGTCTTGGGTTCCGCACCAACGCGGAGGCGGTGCGCCAGCTCCGGCAGGCGCTCAGCCCGGCGGTGAACGTTCTCTCATACGACCTTCCGTATCATACCGGGCCGTCGGCCTGTCTCCATCTGATGTCGTTCGTGAGTCTGCTCGACGAACGGCTCGCCGTCGGGTTCCCCCGCCTCATGCCGACGCCGTTCTACCAGGAGCTGATGCGGCGCGGGTTCACCATTGTCGACGTTCCCGAGCAGGAGTACGACTCCATGGGCTGCAATGTGCTCGCGCTCGGACCCCGCGACTGTCTGATGCTCGACGTGAACCCGGTTACGAAGTCCCGGCTCGAAGCGGCGGGCTGCCGAGTCCGCACGTACCGCGGCGCGGAGATCTCGCTCAATTGCGAGGGCGGACCAACCTGCCTCACGCGCCCGGTGTTGCGAGGCTGAGCGCCCGTAAACCGATCGCCCGGGCCGCCCTGATCATCGAGAACCAGCTGGAGAACATCATGCAGCGAACCGCACCAACAATCGTCCGAGCGCTCCGAACCCATTGGGTCCGATGGGCGGCTGGACCGGGACTGGCCGGGGCCCTTCTTGCCGCACCGCCGGCCCACGCGCAAATGCGGAAAGCGGCTGACATCTCGGCGACGCCGTTTCCCAAGCCGACGGGCCGCTTTGCCGTGGGCACGCACGACTACTTCTGGATCGACGAGAGGCGGCCCGAAGCCTACACGAAGGATCCTAACGACAAGCGCCATCTGATGGTCCAGATCTGGTATCCGGCCGAGGCGGCGCCGGACGCCAAGCCGGCGCCGTATGTCCGCAATCCGGACGAGTTCGCCAACCCCGCGGAGTTCAAGCCCGTCCTCCACGTGATGACCAATTCGGTCACTGACGCGCCGGTCGCCAAAGGCGAGAAGCGGTACCCGGTGCTGGTCTACAATCATGGCGGCTCGTGGAACCGCTTCAGCGCCACGTTCACGACCGAGCAGCTCGCCAGTCATGGTTATGTGGTCGTGAGCGTCGAGCATCCCGGCTTCGCCAAGGTCGGTGTTTTCCCCGACGGCTACCGGTTTGCTCCCGATACGCTCCAGTTCCCCAATCCAACCGGGAACATGCGCGACGACGTCCAGGGCTCGTGGGGCTATCTCAACGACCCCGTGTTCGGAATCTGGGTGAAGGATGCCCAGTTCGCGCTCGACAAAGTCGAGGAGCTCAACCGGGCCGTCGACAGCCCGCTCCGTGGCCGCCTCGATCTCGAGCACGTCGGAGCGTTAGGCTGGTCCTTCGGCGGGGCGACCGCGGTTCAGCTGACCCGGACCGATCCGAGAGTCCAAGCGGCGGTGGACCAGGACGGACAGTTGTTCGGCGATGTGCGAGACCTGGGCACGAGCCGGCCGGTCATGCTGCTGCACAACACCAGCGACCCGCTGGCGGGGCAAAAGCCGGAGAACCAGGCTGCGATGAAAGAGGCTGTCGAGCAGGTCCGCGCGTGGGATCGCGTTCTGAAAGAGAAATCGACCAACGACTGGTACACCATCGAGATCGCCAAGACCACGCACGGAAATTTCTCCGATCTGACGCTGTTCTACCCCGCGGGGCCCGACCAGATCGACCCTCGCCGCGCTCATGAGATCATCAATGCGTATACCTTGGCGTTCTTCGACCGCTATCTTCGCGGCACGTCTTCCGATCTGCTCAAGGAGCCGTCGGCCGCGTTTCCGGAAGTCACCTTCACGAGGAAGCAGTGACCTCTCGCCGGCTGCGCATCGATCGGTCCTGGAGGATCGCGGCGTTGGTGCTGCTGGGCGGGACCGCGGGCTCGCACGCGCAACAGCGGCCGGCAACGCCCGCACCACCGCCTAACGCCGAGCCGCCGGCCGAATTCAAGGGGCTCAAGTTCCGGCTGGTGGGACCGCATTGGGGTGGCCGGGTCACCCGGGTCGCGGGAATCGCCGGCGATCCCTACACCTACTACACCTCGACCGCGTCGGGAGGCGTGTGGAAGTCGACCGACGGCGGCCGTCGGTGGAAGCCGATCTTCGACGAGCAGCCGATCGCCTCGACCGGCTCAATCGCCGTAGCGCCATCGGATCCCAACGTCGTGTATGTGGGGTCCGGCGAGGCGAACATCCGCGGCGATGTGGCGCCCGGCAACGGGATCTACAAATCGACCGACGCCGGGAAGACCTGGACGCACGTGTGGACCCAGGAAGGCCAGATCGGGACGATGGCCGTCCACCCAAAGAATCCCGATGTCGCTTTCGCGGCGGTGCTCGGCCATGCCTTCGGACCTAACCCGGAGCGCGGAGTCTACCGGACGAAGGACGGCGGTAAGACCTGGCAGCAGGTGCTCAAGAGGGACTCCGACACGGGAGCGTCCGATGTCGCGATCGATCCGTCGAATCCCAACATCGTCTTCGCGGGCCTCTGGCAGGCGCGCCGGAAACCGTGGGACTTGGTGAGCGGCGGGCCCGGCAGCGGGCTCTACCTGTCCCGCGACGGCGGCGACACGTGGAAGCAGCTCACGGAGCACGGCTTGCCGGGTGGAATCTGGGGCAAGGTCGGCGTCGGAGTTGCGCCCTCCGACGGGCGGCGCGTCTACGCGCTCATCGAAGCCGACCGCGGTGGTTTGTTCCGCTCCGACGACGGGGGTGACACGTGGACTCGGATCAGCGCCTCCCGGCTGGTTCGGCAGCGCCCGTGGTACTACTCCACTCTGACGGTCAACCCCAAGAACCCCGACGACGTCTGGTTTCCGCAGGTGCCGATGGTCCGCACGATCGACGGCGGCAAGACGCTCACGATCCTGCGGAACGTGCCTCACGGCGACAATCACGACGTGTGGATCGACCCCGCCGATCCCCGCCGGGTCATCGTGGGCAATGACGGAGGTGTCGCTCTCTCCACCGATGGCGGGGAGACATGGCAGCGGACCGGCATTCCGATCGGCCAGTGCTACCACATCGCCGCCGACAACCGGGTCCCGTATCACGTCGCCTGCGCGCTCCAGGACATCGGCACCGCGCAGGGTCCGAGCGACAACCTGGCCGGGGGTATCGCGGCCGGGGAATGGCACGGCGTGGGCGGCGGTGAGGCGGGCCACATCTACTCCAACCCGCTCGATCCCAACATCGTGTTCGCCGGCGAATACCTCGGGATCATAACCCGCTACGACCACCGCACCGGCCAAGCCCGAAACATCAGCGCGTATCCCGAGAACCCGAGCGGCCACGGCGCCGAGGACGCGAAATATCGGTTCCAGTGGACCGCGCCGATCGCGGGATCCCCGTTCGATCCGAACGTGGTCTACCACGGCGGCAACGTCCTCTTCAAGACGGCGGATGGCGGGCAGACCTGGACCGCGATCAGCCCCGATCTGACCCGGAACGACAAGTCGAAGCAGACGTGGGCCGGCGGCCCGATCACCGGGGACAACACCGGCGTCGAGTTCTACGGCACGGTCTTCGCCGTGGCCGAGTCACCGCAGGCGAAGGGCTTGATCTGGGCCGGGACGGACGACGGGCTGGTCCAGATCACCCGCGACGGGGGCGGCACCTGGAAGAACGTCACGGCCCAGATGCCGGGATTTCCCGAGTGGGGGACGGTATCGACCATCGAGCCATCTCCCTTTGACCCGGCGACGGCATACGTCACGGTCGATGCGCACCGGATGGACGACATGCGGCCGTACCTCTACAAGACGGCCGACTACGGGGCGAGCTGGAAGCGCCTCGACGGCGGCCTCGCAAAGGACATCTTCCTTCACGCCGTCCGCGAAGACCCCAAGCGCCGCGGTCTTCTCTACGCCGGAACGGAGAATGGCGTCATGGCCTCGTGGGACGACGGCGCCACGTGGCGGCCGCTCAAGCTCGGCCTGCCGACGGCCGCTGTACACGACCTCATCGTCAAAAACGACGATCTCGTGCTCGGAACCCATGGCCGCGCGATCTGGATTCTGGATGACCTGACTCCAATCCGAACCTGGTCGCCCGAGCTCGCGAGCAAGGACCTCCATCTGTTCCCGACCCGCGAGACCATCGCCTGGCGCCGC
>JBDTOH010000020.1:0-23240 GCA_039933355.1 Gemmatimonadota bacterium
AGTCGGGAGTCGGGAACAGGGCTCTGGCCGCCAGCCCTCGGATACATCATACTATCCTCGCTATTCTCGATTCCCTATTTCCGATTTCCCACTTCCGACTTCCGATCCCTATGCTTCCCACCTCAGGCCAGGACTTCGTTCCCTATTGGCGCGGCGTTCGACAGCGAACCCGCCGACTCTTGCCGCTCGTTCCTCCCGACCGGTTCGAGTGGTCGCCCGATTCGTCGCGATGGACGTTCGGCGACATCTTCCGCCACTTGGGCGGCATCGAGCGGTGGATGTACGCGGAGAACGTGCAGAACCGACCCAGTCTCTATCCCGGCCATGGACCCGACCTGGCTCGAGGCGCTGAGGCGGTAGCCGCGTATCTGGATCGCTGCCATGAGGAGGCGTGCGCGATCTTTGGCGCTCTTTCGCCCGAGCAGCTGGCGGCGAAGGTGACCACGCCGGCCGGCACGCCGATCACGAACGCGAAGTGGCTCCGCGCGATCGTCGAGCACGAGGCCCATCATCGGGGCCAGCTTTACCTGATGCTCGGCATGCTGGGCGTGACTACGCCGCAACTCTACGGGCTCAGCGAAGAAGAGGTCCAGCGGCGGTCGTCGTCTCCTACATAACAAGTGTAATATTCCGGGGAAGTCGGGCGCAGCGCACCGCGCCGGAATCCTTGGGGCAGGAGGCGGGACATGAACGACAGCGGTTCGCCGTTCGGCCGGTGGGTTCGCCGGATCGGGATTGCGCTGGGAGCTTTGGGGCTGGCGCTGGTGCTCACGGTGATCGGCATCGGGCTTTTTGCTCAGGGACCGGGCGGTGAGCGGCTGGCTGCCGGGATGCGCCGCAACGAGGCCCGTTACGTCACCATGCGCGACGGTGTTCGGCTTGCAGTGGACGTCTGGTATCCGCCGGATCTTGCTGCCGCCGCCAAAGTGCCGGCGCTGATTCGCTCGACCCGGTACGTCCGGGCCCAAGAGTACGGCCCGATCGGCAAGGTGCTGGCGGTGTTCGGGAAGCTGGCCTGGGTCGGCGGGGCGATCGACCTCGTGAACGGCGCAGGTTATGTCGTCGTGCTCGTGGACGCCCGCGGGAGCGGCGCCTCGTTCGGGAGCCGCGACGCGGAGTGGACTCCTGAAGAAGTCGCCGACATGGGCGACATCGTGGATTGGATCGTCGCGCAGCCGTGGTCGAACGGCCGGGTTGGCGGATTCGGCGTCTCCTACGAGGGGAATACCGCCGAGCTGTTGGCGGCGACGGGGCGTCCGGCGGTGAGAGCCGTCGCCCCGCTGTTCGACGACTACGACCCCATCTTCACTCAGGCGATGGCCGGCGGCGCGTTTGCGAAGCCGTTCCTCGATGCGTGGGGCGCCGGGAACAACGCGACGGACGCGAACGACATCTGCCGAGCGAGCGGCGCATCGGGAGTGAAGTGCGCGTTTGTCCGGCTCGTGGTGCGAGGCACCAAGCCGGTCGACGGCGACTCCGGCCGGGCGCTCCTCGCCGCCGCGGTCCAGGATCACGTCACCAACTACGACGTGAGCTCGACCGTCGCCGGCATCATCTTCCCGCGCGATACAATCTTTCCGAACGGGAAGCCCAACCGGTTCATTCCGCCATATCTGCCCGCACTCAGGGCCAAGGTCGAGGCGAACAACGTCCCGATGCTGATCCTCCTCGGTTGGTACGACGCCGGCACCGTGAACACCGGGCTCGGCAGATTCCTGCTTCAGAAGAACCCGATGCAGGTCGAGATCGGGCCATGGGGCCACGGCGGAGGTTACCACGTCGATCCGTTCCTGCCCCCGGAAACGCCGACCGTCCCTTCGATGGAAGAGCAAGCGGCCCAGATGATCGCCTTCTTCGACACCTACCTCAAAGGCGACGGTCCGCCCGCCAAGCCGATTCAACGTGAGATCCGATATTTCACGATGAACGGAGGCGACTGGAAGACAACGCCGGTCTGGCCGCCCGCCGATCTGACGCCCGTCAAATGGTATCTTGGTGCCGATCACGGGCTGGCTCGCGAAGCACCGGCCGCCGATTCCGGGAGCAACGCCTACCAAGTGGACCTGACCGCGACGACCGGTCACCCATCGCGTTGGGACACCCAACTCGGTGGCGGTGACGTCATCTATCCCGATCGCGCGGCCCAGGACAAGAAGCTTCTCACGTACACTTCGGAGCCGCTCGCGCACGAAATGGAGATCACGGGAGCGCCGATGGTGTCGCTCGAGGTCAGCTCGACGGCGACCGACGGTCTCTTCTTCGTCTATCTGGAGGATGTCGCGCCCGACGGACGGGTCACGTACCTCACCGAGGGGTTGCTCCGCGCGCTGCATCGCAAAGTGTCGTCAGAGACGCCGCCCTATCCCGACCTCGGGCCGTATCACACATTCCGCTCGACCGATGGAATGCCGCTCGTCCCCGGAGAGCGCACCAACGTGAGCTTCGCGCTCTACGCGGTCTCGGTGCGCGTCAAGGCCGGCCATCGAATTCGGGTTGCAATCGCCGGGCATGACGACGCGGCCTTTACGCGGGTGCCGGTGGATGGAGCTCCGGTGATCACCATCTTCTCCGAGAAGTCGGCCGCCTCTCTCATCGAGATTCCGATGAAAGAGCTTCCATAGTCAGGCGCGAGGTGTGATGCCGATCGTATTGGCGCTGCTCGCCGCGGCAATGTACGGTACCGGCGATTTTCTGGGCGGCTTGGCCGGCCGTCGGGCGCCGCTCCTGGCCGTGACGGCCGGGGCGCTGCTCGCCGGCCTCCTGACCTTGCTGGTTCTGGTGCCGTTCGTGTCGCCCGCGCTTCCGCCCCGCACTGACGTCCTCTGGGGCGTGCTCGGCGGTCTCTTCGGCGCGTTCGGGGTCACCCTGCTGTATGCGTCGCTGGCGAGCGGGCGGATGAGCGTGGTTGCGCCGGTGTGCGGCGTTTGTGCGATCGTCGTACCCGTGCTGCTCGGCGTTCTGTTCGGCGAGCGGCCTCATGCGCTCGCATGGGTCGGCGTGGCGATGGCGCTCGCGGCGGTCGTTCTGCTGGGACAAGCCGAACAATCCTCACCCGGCGAAGCGCGCGAAGCGGGCTTACGACCTGTGCTCTTCGCCGTCCTCGCCGGCGTGGCGGTCGGGCTCTTTTTCGTCGTGCTCCAGCGGACGTCGAAGCAGGCCGGGGTCTGGCCTCTCGTCGCCTCACGGATCGTGTCGCTGACGCTCGTAGGAGGTTTGGCGCTGATCCGGCGTCAGCAGTTCGGCGCGGTCCGGCCTACGCTCCGCCTGATCATCGGATCCGGCGTAATCGACACGTTGGCCAACGTCGTCTATCTCTTCGCGGTTCGAGAAGGGCTGTTGAGCATCGTGGCCACGCTCGCCTCGCTCTACCCGGCTGGGACGATTCTTTGCGCCCGAGTCGTTCTTGGTGAGCACATCACGAGGGTACAGATGGTTGGGCTGGTCATGGCGCTGGCGGCGGCGGGGATGATTGGGTTGGGGTAGTGGAGGGCTGCGGGGACGGGGGACCGGCAGCTAGGGCGGTCAGTAGACGCCGCGTTGCCGGGTTATCGGCTTGGACGCCAATGAGAATCGGGGCTCGGTCAGGGGGGAAGTCGATGTGAGGTGATCGGTGACGTACTCGCCGATGGCTGGGCCGTGTTTAAACCCGTGCCCGGAGCCGCCGCCGACCAGCCAGACGTTGTCCCACTCAGGGTGGCGGTCGATCAGAAAGTCGCCGTTCGACGTATTCTCGTATTGACAGACTCGGGTCTCGACCAGCGGGGCATCGACGAGCGCCGGGAACCGCAGCTCGAGAAACTGTCGCAGCCGGGTCACCGTGTCCGCCGCGACCTCGCGGTTGCCGGTGTCGGGATCGAAGGCCGGGCCGTGGAAGTCGGGGGCGAGCTTGAACCCGCGGCCCTCGAGATCCGGAAAGCCATAGTGAAGGTCGGGGCCGTAGTCGGTCCACGCCGGCAGGGTCTCGGGGGCGAATCGGGTGTCCCCTGCGGGGATGCCGAAGAAGCAGACTTCTTGCCGGGTGACAAATAGCCGGCTGCCTAACAGCGCCGGAAAGAGCCCCGCCAACCACGGGCCCGCCGCGAACACGAAGGTGCCGGCCGAGACCACTGTGCCCGACCGAGTCCGAACCGCGGTGACCTTCGAGCCCGCCGGGGGAAGGCAGGACTCTTGCAGGTAGCTCGCTCCTGCCGCCATCGCGCGCCGCGCAAGCGTCTGAACGCCGCGACGGGCGAGCAGCGCTCCGCTGTCCGGTTCGAGCTGTCCCCACCGAACTCCTTCGAGCCGAATCTGCGGATAGCGATAGGCAAGCTCGCTCGGGGAAAGCTCCTCCAGCCTAACGCCGATCCCGGTCAGAATCCGCGAGCTGTGGCGGGCGTAGTCCTCCATGCCGATCACGAGGTTGAGCGCGCCGGTCTTTACGAAGATCGGCAGCTCGGCTTCGGCGGAGAGCTGCTCCCAGCGGGCCAGCGAACGGCGCGCCATGCGCGAGTAGATCTCGTCCGGTCCGTATCCGATCCGAATCATTCGCGACTCACCACCCGAGCTGGCTCGATTGTGGGCGGGACTGTGAGCGTCGATCAGCGCAACCCGAAGCCCGCGCTGCACCAAGTCCCAGGCGATCCAGGTTCCAAAGACTCCGGCCCCGATCACAGCGACGTCGTAGGTCAAACGGGTCTCGTGGGCGACGGGTGAGGACTCGGCCTGTTTGACGAAGCAGCGGAACAGTCGAATCCCGGGCGACGGCTGTCAAGCGAATCCCCGGGAGCTTCGAGAGCCGAGGCCGACTCCGCGAGCGCCGGCGCACCACTGCACCGGCGACCGCGGAATCATCCCTCAGGACGGCCTCACACGATGTTGAAGAGGATGGTGTTGCTCGTCACGCTTCCTCTGGTCGCAGTGAGCGCATGGTCGCCGAAGAACGTGTCGCCGGCAATCGTGAAGGTCGCAGTCACATGGGTCGAATCGACGACCACGAGGTTCGAGACGCTGACTCCTTGGATGTTGAGCGTCAAGCCGGGCCCGAACCCGGTGCCCACGATGGTCACGTTCACTGTTTGGCCGAATGCTGCCCCACTCGGTGTAATGCTGGTGAGCGTGAGGGACGGTGGCGCCACCACGTTGAACGGCAGGACGTTGCTGGTCCCGGCGTTCGGAGCCGTGATCGACACGTTCCGGTTGCCGAGGGTCGTCGTAGGGCTGATCGTGAAGGTGGCGTCGACTTCCGTGCTCGAGACAAATGTCAGCGGCGACACCGTGATCCCAGTTCCGCTCACGTTCACCGTCGTCCCCACGGCGACAAAATTGGAGCCGAGCAGTCTCACCGGTACGACGGCTCCCAGTTCTCCGCTGTTCGGTACCAGCGACGTGAGGGCGGGCAACGGTCCGGTGACTTGGAAGGTCAACGAATTGCTGGTGCCGAACTGGCTGGTCACGGCGACACCGTGGGACCCGGTGCTGATGCCGGCCGGAACCGTGACCGTCGCGATCATTTGGGTCGGCGACGACACTCTGAAATTCGAGAATTGAATCGTGCCCGGGATGGCTGGGATGGTCACGGTGGCGTCGAAGCCGGTTCCCACAAACGTCACGTCGAACGCCGGGCTTCCGCTCACTCCGGTGCTGGGCGTCATACTGGTCAGCGCCGGCGGTGGGGGAACCGACACCGAGAACGAGAGCCCGTTGGTCGTGCCTGCCGGCGTTGTGACAGTTACGGTCTTCGATCCCGAGTTGCCCGCCGGGATCGTCAGAGTCACCGTCAACTGGGTAGCGGATACGACCTGGATGTTGCTCGTCGTGATACCCCCTGTAACGGTTACAGCCGTAGCCCCCGTAAGGCTCGTGCCCGTGATGGTGGCGTTCACGTTGACGGGGGCCGTGCCACTGTTCGCGGAGCTCGGATCGATCTGGGTGATGGTGGGCGGGATCGAGAAGTCGACCGTTACATCGGCAAAAGTGAAATCACCGTTGCCTTGCGTAAACGACAGCCCGCAAGTGGTCGGCAAGCCCGAGCACGGCCCTCCAACCCAGGCGACAAACACACTACCGGTGCTCGGCGTCGGACTCAGGAGGAAACTCCCTCCAGCGCCCGCATCCTCGAACGTGACCGTACAGCTTGCGGTGCTACTACCGGCAGGACCCAGCGTACAAGGCTTCTCGTTATTGGCTTGCGGGATGTCCACCGTACCGGAGCCATTGCCGACGTTCTTGACTGGCACGCTGATCTTCGGGAATAGCGCGGTGCTACCATCGTCGCATGAGCACCCCTGGAACCAGATAGCGAAGGCCAGACCCAACACGCTGAGTCGGACCATTCGCCGTCGCGATGAGCTCGATTGAATGCCAAACATGCGTGTTCCTCTCCTGTCGGTTGCCCGCTCGCGTGGCGCCACCTGGCTAGTACGTCACTTGGCGCAAACGATTCTCACCCCATCGGCCGTGGAGATCGGCTCAGGTGAGAATCTTGGGGTGGGACCAGCGTTCTTGAGGATCGGCCTGGCAACCTAGACAAGGGCTCAAAGGCTCCTCATGCGTCCCCGTCTCATCGATACCTTGGCTAGTTGGGGGCTTTCCGGGTTCGGGAGCCTGATTCCAACCCCCGGGTTCGTGTACGCGGTCGTTTTCCTCGTCATGACGATGGTCTTCCTCTCCCGCGCCGAGCGAGTGGACATCCCGCGGCCGCGGGCGCTCGAGGTTGCATTGTGCGCCGGGCTCGGCGCCGGGCTCGGTTCCCGGCTCTTCTTCCTGTTGACGACCGGAGATCTGTTCCGTCTCAGCGTCCCTGCCTGGTTCGACGGTTCGAGAGGCATCGTGTCGTGGGGCGGCTACTTGGGAATTGCGGCTGGAATCGGGATCTATTGTCGGGTGACTAGGCTCGCCGCCTGGCCCTTCGCCGACTTGGCCGCTTCCGTTGCCGGGCTCGGCATGGCTATTGGCCGATGGAGCTGCCTCCTCGCCGGCGACGACTTCGGCCGGGTTGCTTCTCTTCCATGGGCCATTCGGTATCCTCACGGAAGTCTCCCGTTCCGCGCCCAGGTTGCCGGCGGCTTGATTCCCGCAGACGCGGCGCTCTCCCTTCCCGTCCATCCGTTCCAGCTCTATCTCGCGGCCAGCGCATTGGTCGACTTCCTGGTCGTTTCGGTCGTCTGGCGACGGTACTCTGCCAGGCCCGGGATCACGGTGGCGGCGTTTCTCGTCGTTCATGGAATGACTCGATTCCCGCTGGAGCTCTTCCGTGATCCGGGAACTGGTTCGACCGGTGTGCTTTCGATCTCACAATGGATGTGCCTGGGATCGATCGCAGCCGGTACGACGATCTTCATCGCCCGCCGCGATCGCCAGGGCGCGGTGGCATCCTCCTCCGCCGCGGCGCAGGCCTGACCGATGGCGACCCCGCTGCCGCAGGAGTGGTCACGGGGAGCGCTCGAGCGCGCCGTACCGAAAGTTCAGGAGCGGATAGTCGCTCGCTCCGAGCTCTGGCCGATTTTCGTTGGCCTGGGCTGCGCCACCGTCATGCAGATCAGCCTCCTCTGGGATTTTTCCTGGCACACCACCATCGGGCGCGACACGTTCTGGACTCCCGCCCACATCGGCCTCTATGCGGGAGGCGGGATTCCCGGGCTGGTGTATGGAGCGCTCGTCCTCCACACGACCTGGTTCGGCTCACCGGCCGCGCGAGGCCGTTCGGTTCGCTTCTGGGGGTTCCGTGCTCCGCTCGGTGCGTGGGTGGCGATCTGGGGCTCGATCGCGATGCTCACCGCGGCGCCGTTCGACCAGTGGTGGCACTTCTCCTACGGCATCGACGTCAGGATCATCAGTCCGCCCCATATCCTGCTCCTCGTCGGGGTGACCGCGACCCATGTCGGCGTGCTCTTGCTTGCGGCCGCCGCGACAAATCGATCGTCCGGCCGGGAGGCAAAGACCGCGGCTTCGCTCAAATGCTACGGGGCTGGGATGCTCTTGCTGATGGCGGGGCTGTTCGGGATGGAGGCGACCTACCCGACCTACATGCACGGTCCGATGTTTTACCTCTTTGTCGCTGCGTCGTTTCCAATCTGGCTGGTCGCCACTGGGGGCGCTGGGCTCGCGTGGCCGGCAACGACCGCGGCCCTCTCGTACACGGCTCTGCGCCTCTTTATGACGTGGGTCCTGCCGCTATTCCCGGCGATCCCGCGCATCGGGCCGATTCACTTCTACCCGACCCACATGGTTCCTCCGGGCTTCCCGCTGTTGCTCATCGCGCCGGCCCTGGCCTTGGACCTAATCGCCCGGCGCAGCGAGACGGTCGACGTCAGGCTCCGGTCGCTGCTCCTCGGCTGCACGTTCTTTGTGGCGTTCCTCGCAGTCCAGTGGCCGTTCGCCAACTTCCTGATGTCGCCGTGGGCCCGAAACTGGGTATTTGCGGCGGACAACTTCCGGTTCGATCTACTGCCGAACAGCTTCACCGCGCATTACCGGTTCCTGCCGTGGCGCGATCCGCGGGTCCCTACGTGGCTCGCCATCCTCGCGGCCGCCCCGGTAGCCGTGGCGTCCGCGCAGCTCGGCCTTTGGTTGCGGGCGTTTCTGGGCCGGATTCAACGTTAGGCACCGGCTGAGCCGGTCGCTCCCATCACCTGCGTCCCTCGTACCACCCGCGGATCGGCCGGGGTGAATAGGGCGCTTCGAGCTGCGCGATCTCGTCGGAGGTGAGCTCGAGGTCGAGCGCCTTGATCGCCGTGTCGAGATGCTCGAGCTTGGTCGCCCCGACGATCGGAGCGACGACGCCCGGCCGGCCGAGAAGCCACGCGAGCGCGGTCTCGGCGGGCGAAACCCCGCGGGCGGCGGCGACCTTCGCGTTGGCTTCGACAATGGCGGCGTCGCCCGGGTTGTCGTAGAGCTGACCGGTGAGGTTGTCCGACGCCGCTCGCGCGCTGCCTCCCGCCGCGACGCCCCGCGCCAGCAGTCCCCGAGCGAGCGGCGACCAGGGAATCATCCCGATTCCGAGGTCGAGGCACGCCGGCACCATCTCCCGCTCTTCCTCGCGATACAGCAGGTTGTAGTGATTCTGCATCGAGATGAATCGCGGCAGCCTGCGTTGGTCCGCGATCCCCGCCGCTTTCATCAGCTTCCAGGCGTACGTCGAGCTCGCGCCAATGTAGCGGACCTTCCCTTGCCTCACGAGCAGGTCGAGCGCCTCGAGAACTTCCTCGAGCGGCGTGGCCGGATCGAAGCGGTGGAGCTGGTACAGATCGATCGCGCCGATGTTGAGCCGTTTGAGGCTCGCGTCGCAACCCTGCACGATGTGCTTGCGCGAGAGGCCGCCCATGTTAGGCGTGTCGCGCATGTTGAAGTAGACCTTGGTCGCGATCACCACTTCCTCGAGCTTCGCATACTCCCGGAGCAGCCGGCCGGTGACCTCTTCGCTCACCCCGATCGAGTACATGTCGGCGGTGTCGAAGAAGTTGATCCCTGCTTCGACCGCCCGGCGGAAAAATGGCCGCGCCTGCTCTTCGTTCAAGACCCAGGGCCGCCAGCCGGGATCGCCGTAGCTCATACAACCGAGGCAGAGGCGGGAGACGGTCAAGCCGGATTTGCCAAGGGTGGCGTATTGCATTGCGAACCTTTGCGGATGTTTGGGGTGAAGCCGGAGTCTGTAAAGAGTACGATCGCCGGACGGCGGGCACAACCTGTTAGGCGTCCGCCGACCAGAGATGGAGGACTGCATAGCCGCGCCACGGCCGCCACCGGTCTGTGACCGAGTCGTGATCGCGCTCGGCAACGCCGCGTGCGAGGAGTGCCTTGACTAAGCCGAGATATCGAACCGGGAGAGCGTCGCGCCCGGAGAGCGCCCGCATCTGGAGATACCGGGCGGTCCACGGACCAACTCCAGGAACCTGGGTCAGTACTTCGACCACCCTCGCCTCGGAGGCCCCGCGAAGCTCATCCCAGTCGATCCGTCCATCGACGGACCGGGTGGCCAGCTCGACGATCGCGCGGGACTTCGTCTTCGTGATACCGAGGGAGGTCATCGCGCCCGTCCCTGCCTCGGCGACCCGCGCAGGAGTTGGAAACGCGATCAGGCCATCGGCGAACGGGTCACCGAGCGCCGTCGCAACCCGGCTCGTCATGGTCGACGCAGCTGCGACGCTCACCTGCTGGCCGAGAATGCCGCGAACGGCGGCTTCGAAGGGGTCGAGGATCTGGACGAGACGGAGCCCGGGCCGGGCCGCGACGAGCAGGCGAAGCACGAGGTCGAGACGGGCCAGCCTCCGAAACGGCGCAAGGTCGGCGTCGAGGTCGAACAGCCGGGTGATCAGCCCGCGGAGCTCGGCCATGGGGACCTCAGGCTCGGTCCGCGCGACCAGCCTGAGCACGGCACCCGCGCTCGTTCCGCGGACAGAAAGGAGGTGAATACCCGTGCCGGTGCGCAGGACTCGCTCGAATCCGTCGGACACGAATCGTTCGATCGCGGGGACCGCGCGGGCGCGGAGGAAACCGAGGGCGCGAGCATAGTCGAACTGCGCCGCGGGAATCTCGAGGGCGAGCGCTGTCCCCTCGTCAGGGACACTCGCCATTCGCCTCATGACTTGGCCGCGCCTTCTGCTGCGAGCAGCGCGCGCTTGCGGGCTGCGCCCCAGCGGTAGCCCCCGATGGCCCCGTCCTCGCGGACAACGCGATGACACGGGACCAGGATAGCGACCTTGTTCGCCGCACACGCGCCCGCCACCGCCCGGGCGGCGCTCGGACGGCCGATGCTCCGGGCCACGGCGCGGTAGCTCCGGGTCTCGCCTAACGGGATCTTCTGAAGCGCCCGCCAGACTGTCTGCTGGAACACGGTCCCCGCGAGGTCGAGCGGGATCGCGGTGGCGTCGGTTTGATCCGCGATCGCCCGGACCACCTGAGCAATGAGGGCAGTCACCTGCGCCGCGGCGGGGTCCTCGAGCGGGACGTGCTTGGCCCGCGGGTACTCGACCCGGAGCGCCCGGAGCAGCGAGGCGGCCGAGGTGCCTAACAGTACCGCCGCGACGCCTCGGTCCGTGATCCCGATCAGGACATGGCCGACTGGTGCTGTGACGATCGTGTGCCGGATCATCATCCCGTCGCCTCCTTTGGCATATTGGCCCGGTGTCATGCCGAGCCGTTTGGCCGCCTGATCGTACGCGCGGCTCGACGATCCGAACCCGGCGCCGTAGGTGGCCCGGCTCACCGTCTCTCCGGCGCGAAGCTGCGAGCGGAGCCGCTCGGTCCGTTTGGCGCGGGTAAACTCGCCCGGCGTAAGGCCGGTGGCGTGCTTGAAGCGCCGCTGGAGATAGAACGGGCTCAGGCCCACCGTCCGCGCGATTCCCTCGAGCGTCACCCGTTCGTCGAGATGCGCGATCACGTGCGCGCTGACCCGCCGGACGATATCGTCGTCGGACTTGACCAGGACCGCTCGGGGGTGGCACCGGCGGCAGGCCCGGTAGCCGGCAGTCTCCGCCTCGTCCGGTGTCCGGAAAAACGACACGTTCTCGAGCTTGGGGTGGCGTGCGGGACAGGAAGGGCGGCAGTAGATCTTTGTGGTGCGCACCGCGGTGAAGAACGCGCCGTCGAACGAGCTGTCGCGGGCCAGAACGGCATCCCACCGGGGGTCGTGGCCGGTGGATCGCTCGATGCGGGTGGCTGCGACTGCGGGCATTTCGTCTCCTGTGGCAAGTCGATTGACCGATGATACGGCGGCACCGGCTTCACGGCCACCCGAAACTTTGCGGTCAAACCGGGGCGAAACCCGTGTCGGGCGGACATGAGGAGCAGGAAAGGTATCGCCTCGGGACGTTGCCGCTATTGATGAATGTCTTACTGCCCATGAGGATGGCCCTCCAATGACCTGCACTAACCGGAACTGGACGATAGCGTTTCTCTCCAATCTCGCGGTGGCCTTCGCCGCGGTCTCATCGCTCGGGGTCGCGCCACTCGCTGCCCAGAAGGCCACCGTGAAGACCACGGCGTTCAGCGGCGACCTCGGCTTCGTCAGCACCTCCGGCAATACCAGCGTCACGTCCCTGAACGTCGGCGACAAGTTCACGGCGAACACCGTGGATAAGCATTTCATCTTCACGCAGACCGCGGCGGCGGTCTACGGGAAGGTGGACGGCGAGAAGACTGTGGAGAACTACCGGTTTCAGCTCCGCGGCGACTACAAGCTTGGCGGGAAGCTCTACCTGTTCGGCGTCACGGGCTGGGATCGCAACACGTTCGGCGGGATCAGTCGGCGGTTCGAAGAGACCATCGGGCTCGCGTACCAGGCGGTGACGTTACCGAAGGACGAGCTGCAGCTCGAGGCCGGCCTCTCGCTCTTTCAGCAGCGGAACACGTTCGCGCCGCCGAACACGAGCCTCGATGACAACTACAAGGCGGGGCGGGCCGCGGCCGAGTACAAACATTCCTTCAACACGAGCAGCTTCTTCACGCAAGCGCTCGAGTTCCTGCCCAATTTCGACGTGGGCGAGCAATGGCGGCTCAACAGCGAGACCGCGCTGATCGCTCCGATCTCGAGACATCTCGCGCTCAAGGCGGGTTACGTGATCCGCTACGACAACCTTCCGCCGTTCACGTCGGCGACGAGCACCGCGCGGCTGAAGAAGAGCGACCGGTTCCTGACGATGGGGATCACGGTCTCGTACTAGTTCCCCCGCTCCGATCTTTCCCCTTCGCTCTCGAGTCGAATCACGCCTCGCTCGAGCGCAGTCGTGACCGCGGCCGTCCGATCGGACACACCGAGCTTCTGGTAGATGTGGATGAGGTGCGATTTGACCGTGGCCTCGCTGATGTTGAGCCCGGCGCCGACCTCGCGATTGGTGGAGCCGGCAGCGACCCGCCTCAGGACTTCGAGCTCCCGGCTGCTGAGGGTGGTGCGATCGGTCGCTCGCACCCGACCCACCAGCTTCGCGGCGACGCCGGGCGTTAGGACCGATTCGCCTCGGGCGGTCGCTCGGACGCCGCGGAACAACTCTTCGCGGGGCGCATCCTTGAGCAGGTATCCGGTCGCACCCGCTTCGATGGCCGGCAGGATATCCGCGTCGCTGTCGTAGGTGGTCAGCACGAGGATCTGCACGGTCGGCGCATGGTCCCGGATCCGCCGAATGGCGGTGACGCCGTCGATCTCGGGCATCCGGAGGTCCATCAGAACCACGTCGGGAACCAGCTTCACCGCGAGGGAAACCGCCTCCCGGCCATTGCTCGCCTCGCCGACGACCTCGAAGTCCGGTTGGCTCGCGAGCATACCCCGAACCCCGTCGCGCACGACAGGGTGATCGTCGGCGACAACGATGCGAATCGCGGGCTTCACGACCCGCCGTGCTCGCGGAGCGGCACTTCCAGTGCGAGGGTGGTTCCTTCGCCCGGGGTGCTTTCGAGGCTGGCCGAGCCGCCGAGCCGCTCGATTCGGTCCTTGAGAGCGATGAGCCCGAATCCGCTCCCGTCGCGGGCTCGCTCTCCAAGCCTTTCGGCGGGCAGGCCGCGCCCGTTGTCGTGCACGTCGAGCGCGACCCCGTCGCCGAGATAGCTCAGCGTGACCACAACTGTGGAAGCCTGCGCGTGGCGATGCACGTTGCGAAGCGCCTCCTCGAGGCCCTGGAGGAGCGCGGCGCCGCGGTCCGGATTGATGGCGGTCTCGTCTCCGGTGACCACGACCTGAGCCGCCACACCGGTCCGCCCCGCCCACGCGCGGGTCAACCGCTTCACGACGTCGTGGAGCGAGTCTCCTTCGGTCAGATCGGCCCGGAGGTCCCAGGCCATGCGGCGAGCGTCGGTGAGATGGTCCCGAGCAGCGCTCTTCGCAACCTCGATATGTTGGCGGACCGTTGCGGGATCGGAGCTCAACGCCGACTCGGCCGCCTCGAGGTGGGTGACCACCGCGACAAATCCCTGGGCGACCGTGTCGTGGATCTCCTGTGCGAGACGCTGACGCTCTGCCAGGACGCCCGCTTCCCGCTCCGCCCGCGCGAGGTCGTGCCGAGTCGCTCGAAGCTCGTCGATCAGCCGCTGCCGGTCGCGGCTCTGGCGGATGATCGCGTGAATGTAGAGCGACAGCATCATGAACGAGCCGATCGAGGTGATTCCGGTCAGCGCCGAACCGAGATCGCGGGGCCGGCGCCACGACATGGCGGCGCCGAACATGACGGCGCCTAACACAAAGCCGCTCGGGATCGCCAGGCGGGCCGGGAGAAAGATGTAGGTGTACGGGAACAGCAGGCCCGCGAGCGCGTAGGCTACGGGGTGTTGGACGATCAGTAGCGGCCAGATGATCCACGCCGCGGCGAAATAGAGGAGCGTCCACGGCGCGTGCCGGATGAACCAGTCGCGACCGAGAACTTGGAACAAGACGTACCACGCGGTAAAGCCGGTGAGCAGTGCAACGAACACCGCGCGGGACTCGGGCCGGCTCCTGAGGTCGACCCAGCCCACGCCCGCTACGACCAGGATCATCGCGTAGCCGAACAGCCGCCACGCGAGAATCCAGCGCGCCCAGAGCGCTCGCTCCGCCGGATCGGAAGGCTTTGAGTCGGTCATTCCCACCGAAATTTACGCGCGGCAATTGCCCCCGTCACGCCCAGAACCCCAACCAGCACGAGCGAGGCGGTGGTTTTCCAGGCTCCGTCGAGCCAGCCCCCGCCGATCAGCTCGTTGACGTAAGAAAGCGGAAGCAGGTCGGATACTCGCCGGACCCCGAGCGGCATCATCTGACGAGGCAGGAGGGCTCCCGAGAGGAACAGCATCGGAAAGTAGATCACCATCCCCACCGCCTGAGCGGTGCGGGCGGAGCCCGCGACGGCGGCGACCATCCCACCGAACGCGAACATGCTCGCCGCGCCTAACAGAATCGCCGCGGTCGAGAACAGCACCGATGCGGGGACGTGAGCGCCGAAAGCCACTCGGGCAGTAACGAACAGGAGCAGCGTACCCAACGTCAAGGTCGTGAGCCCGACGACACCCTGCGATATGAGCAGCACGACCGGCGAAGTGGGCGTGACCCGAAGCCGCCGAAAGATTCCCTGCTCCCGATACGTAGAGACCCAGCCGGGAATTGTCATGAGGCCCGTGGTGCCGATGATCATCCCGATGTAGCCGGGCAGCATGTAGTCGATCGCGCGGAGCGTGGTTCCGGGCAGCGTAGCGCCGCCGTAAACGGAGCCGAAGACGAGGACCAGGAGCAGCGGAAAGACGAGCGTGAAAAACGCGGCGCGGGGCTGGCGAAAGAACAACTTCAGCTCGAGCCGAGAGAGCGCGGCGACGTGACGCAGCATCAGGACTCCTTCGTCTCGCCGACCAGCGAGAGAAACGTCTCTTCCAGAGTGGACCGCTCGGAGCGGAGATCGACCGGCGGATCGGGGAGCCGCGCCAGCCGCTCGGCGACGTACACCAGAAGCGGGCCGTCGCCCTCGACGAGGACTCCGGCACCGTCTCGGGTGACGCGCTCGGCGCCCCGGACGCCCTCGAGCAACGCGAGCGAGAAGCCGGCCGGCTCGGTGAACCGAACCCGGGTCGCAGTCCGGCCCGAACCGACCAGCTCGGCGGGCGCCCCTAACGCCCGGACCCGGCCGCGATCGATGATGGCCACCCGGTCGCAGAGGCTCTCCGCCTCCTCCATGGAGTGGGTGACGAGGAGGACGGTCGCGCCGCGCCGCTGGATCGAGCGGATCAGGTCCCACGTCGCGCGGCGGGCCCCCGGGTCGAGGCCGGTCGTGAGCTCGTCGAGGACGACCAGCTCAGGCTCGTTGAGGAGCGCGAGCGTGATAAAGAGCCGCTGCCGCTGCCCTCCCGAGAGGTCGCCGAAGGCGGCATCGCGCCGGTCCCACAATCCCCATTCGCGGAGCAACGGCTCGGTCCGGTCGGGAACGTCGTAGAGCGTGGAGAAGAGGGCGACCGCCTCGCGGACTTTGATCCGATCCTGCAGCGCGGCCGATTGCAGCTGTACGCCGATCCGGCGCTGGAGCCCAGGCCCGGCGAGGGCCGGATCGAGCCCCAGCACCCGAAGCGTGCCCTGGTCCGGCCGCCGGAGCCCAATCAGACACTCTATCGTCGTCGTCTTGCCCGCGCCGTTAGGCCCGAGAATGCCGAAGATCTCGCCGCGATGGACCTGAAACGTCACGTCGTCCACGGCACGGAGCGAGCCGTACGACTTGCCGAGATGTTCCACATCGACCACCACATCCATGCGCGTCCGTCCATTCTTTGGCTGCCGCCCATAGTGGGCTGCCGAGAGGCGGCGTTCGAGCAGCCAACCCGAGTTGCCGTGCCGGCTCGATGTCCTCGCCGTTCGGATCTTGCGGGGGAAGAGTAGAGATGGTGCGGCAGCGGTCGCATCCACCATTCGGTGGATGCCCATCGTCCGGCCATGGAAGCGGCCGAGCTGGCTGCGGCGCCGGCTAGGGGAGGAGGCAGTCAGGTCCGAAGGGCGCCGGCTCGCTGATCGCGCCGCCCGCGACCTCGGCGCGAATCCTGGCCCAGTACTCCGCGGTGAAGAGGTCGCCATGGGCCTGGCGGAACGGCTGGTGGAGCGGGTTAGGAAAACCAATAAAGCGCTCGAACTCCTCCGGGAAGACGTCGCCTTCCCGGACCAGAAACCACGGCTCGGCGGCGATCTCGTCTTCGTAGGACCGCGCCGCCGGAATCGTTCGGAAGTTGCAGTCGGTCAATCGCGAGATCTCGTCGTAGTCGTAGAACACGACCCGGCCGTGGCGGGTCACGCCAAAGTTCTTGGTCAGCATATCGCCCGGGAACACGTTCATCCCCGCGAGGTCCTTGATCGATTGGCCGAAGTCGAGCACAGCGGCGCGACCCGCCTCCGGAGGTGCCTGTCGAAGGTAGACGTCGAGCGGCGTCATCCGGCGCTCGGTGTAGAGATGAGAAAAGACCCAGAGGTCGCCCTGGTCGCGAATGGTATCGCGCGCATGCGCGGTGAGCTCGGCCTGAACCGACGGCTCGAACGCCTGCTTCGGCAGCGCGAGGCCCTCGAACTCTTGGGTATCGGCGAGCCGACCGCCGTGATCCTGCAGGAATACAAACTGGTATCGGGCCATCACGCTCTTGCGGGTTACCTGTTTCGGCGGCGCCGAGCGGTCCCTGATCACCTTGAAGACCGCGCCCATCGGCTTGAGCAGGAAGACGATCATCACCAGCCCGGGCACGCCGTCGATCGGCTCGAACCGGACGTCGGGATCGCGGAGCAAGCGGTGAAGCGCCTGATAGAACTCCCGCTTGCCGTGCCGGTGATAGCCGAGCACGGTGTAGAGCTCGTCGATCCGTTTGCTGGGGAGGAGGGAGTGGAGGAACGAGACGGTGGGCCGGGGTGCGTCGAGATCCACCTGAAAATAGGACCGGGCGAAGCTGAACACGATGCTGGCCTGATCAGCCGTGAGAACGACGGCTTCGGCTTCGAGCCCGTTTGCCCCGTGAGACAGCGCCAGGAGAAACGGCGTGTCACCCGCACCGGTGCGAAGGCGCGCCACGAGGAAGGCGCGCCGATTGCGAACGAACGGCGACGCGACCGCCGCCAATTGCCCGCCCCCCGCCACGGCGGGAACTCGCTCGACCACGTGCTTGGTGACCCGCGCGAAGTCCCGCTCCCGATCCGCCAGCGTGAGACCGAGCGCGTCGAGGGTCCTGCCTAGCGCAGCACGGAAGCCGCCGATCCCGTCGAACGGCTGGTCGAGAAGGCCGGGACCTTCGATCCACTCGGGCGGGCGGAGATCCAGAAACTCCGAGGTATCGTCGACGCCGCTGGTGCCAAGCAGGCGGCGGATGACGGAGTTGTAGAAGGTGAGCGCGATCTCGGCGTCGGGGAATAGCTCGACCGCGGCCGCGAACCGGCGCCGGAGCGCATCGGGCGGGATCGGTTGCCATTGGCTCAATTGACCGAGCTTGACCACAGCCTGAGCGACCCACTTCGGGTAGACGAGCAGCCGGGCTTCGACGTCGGCCTGCATCCCCGGCCAATTCTGCGACGCGAAGTGGCCCAGGCAGCGACGGGTTAGTCTCTGGAACTCGCCGGCATAGCTCCGGTACGACTCCAGGATCCCGTCAATCGCGAGCCGGGTAACGGCAAAGTCGGGCAACCGGCTACGCCAACCGAATCGGCAGCTTTCGAATCCGCTTTCCGGCGAGCGCGAGCCCCGCGCTCGCGACAGCCGGCGCGATCGACGGGGTTCCCGGCTCACCAACACCTCCGGGCGCCGGTCCCCCACCCGATCTTTTCGCCCCGAGCTCGAACACCGTGATCTTGGGCATGAGGAGCCTCTACTTGGCAAGCGTCGGAACGTACGGGTAGGACCGGGTGCCGGAAGCTAAATCGAGGCTCGGAAATCGGAAACCGGATGTCGGAACCCGGTGTGTGATGCCTCGCCGTCGGTCGTCCAAAAACTCCGCCCGTTACTCTCGAATTCCGATTTCCGATTTCCGACCATGCCATATTACCAGCCGACCCTCAACCACCTGGGCAGACCGCACATGCTGACGACTTGGCATCATCGATGGGCTGGGAAATTCCTGGCTGTTCTTCTCGCCGCCGTTGCGCCGGCGGCAGGGGCCCAACGGGGATCGCCTTCGATCACCGGACGGTGGGATCTCACCATGCTGCTTCCGGACCTGACGTACCCGTCCTGGTTCGAAGTGACCCAGGCCGGCGATTCCCTGCTAGGCCGGTTCCAGGGGCGCGGTGGTCACGCCACGGCCATCACCGGCATCCGGTCCGACGCCGGAAAATTCGAGTTCATTCGTCCCGACGAAGAGAATCCGAGCGCCAATCCAATCAAGTTCACGGGAAAGTTCGAGCCCGACGAGACGATTACCGGCGTGATGGTGACCGGCGACGGGCATCGCGTTCCCTTTACGGGCTACCGGGCTCCCGCCCTCGCGCGAAAGCCCCCGACCGGCTGGGAGAAGCCGTTCGACCTGCTCGAGTTCGGCCTCGATGGCTGGATGGTCCGGGAGTCAGACAAGAACGGATGGACGTTCGCGGGCGGCGTGCTCAGCAACGGGACACCCAGCTCCGATCTCATCTCGCGGCGCAAGTTCGTCGATTTCAAGCTTCACGTGGAAGTGAACGTGCCGAAGGACGGGAACAGCGGGATCTACCTCCGGGGCAGGCACGAGGTCCAGGTCCAGGACGACTACGGCAAGCCGCCCGGGAATCGACGGATGGGCGGAATCTACGGGCAGGTTACTCCCACATCGCTGCCCGCGAAACCCGCAGGGCAGTGGCAAACGTACGACATCACATTCATCGGTCGGCGGGTGACCGTGGTCCTGAACGGGGTCACGATTATCGCCGATCAGGAAATCCCAGGGATTACCGGCGGAGCGCTCGACAGCAACGAAGCCGCGGCGGGACCGATCATGCTCCAGGGAGACCATACCCGGGTGCAATACCGAAACATTGTGATCACGCCGGCGAAGGAGACGCGCTAGTGACTCGTCCATGGACCGGCGCGCTTCTGCTGGTGATGGCCGCGAGTCCGTTGGCCGCGCAGGCGGGGTCGAGGGCGCGGGTCCGCGCGGCCGAGCTGGAGCGGTTCGACGCTCAGATCAAGCGCGACACCATGGTCCTCAAACGGCTCCTCGGCGAGGATCTGATCTACGTTCACTCGAATGGGCTCACGGAATCGAAGGCCCACTTCATCGAAACCGTTGCGACGGGCCGGATCCAGTACGACTCGCTCGTGCCGGTCAAGCTCGAGCACCGCGTCTATGGTACGACCGCCGTCGGCAACGGCCGCGTTCACGTGCAAGTAGAGATGGGAGGTCAGACCGTCAAGGTCGACCTGTTGTTCACCACCGTGCTGCTCGAGCGGAAGGGCAAATGGGAGCTGATATCCTGGCAGTCGACCCGGGCGCCCGACTAGCGCGGTTTGTTTCCGAACCCAACGAAACGGAGGTGTCTCACATGCGACGGTGGTCGGTGGGAGTGGCGGTGGCGGCGCTCGCGCTGGGGGCGAGAGCCGCGGAAGCGCAGCGATCGGTCCGGTTCGGTGCGAACATGAGCTTCGCCAGCGACGACAGAAACTTCGGGCTCGGCGCTCGGGTCAATGTGGACCTCGAGAGGGTCGCCCGGTGGAAGAACTTCGAAGGCGTCGGATCGTTCGACTATTTCTTCCCGAGCAGCAAAGGCTTGCCGGTCGACGTGAACTACTGGGAGCTCAACGGCAATGGGATCTACAAGATCACCTCGGTCAAGGGATCGGTCCTGCCGTACGTGGGGAGCGGTTTGAATGTCGCGCACGGCTCCGGCACGGCCCTGGGCTACGGCGGCGGCAGCACGGAGCTCGGCCTCAACCTCCTCGGCGGCGTCCGCTTCAAGATCAACAACCGCCTAACGCCTTTTGCCGAGGCCAAAGTGGAGCTCGGCGGCGGGGATCTGTTTATGATCTCAGGGGGAGTGCATTTCTAGGCATCGGAAATCGGAAATCAAAAGGCGGCAATCGGGAACTACCAGGACCGTAATCCCGATTGCCGACTTCCTAGGCCCCAATCTCCACTGTCTCCCCCTTCACCACCGCTTCATTCACAGCTATCCCCACGAGCGTCGCCTTGAGCCCGTCCTGCGCCGAGCAGGGCACGGGCACCGTCGGATAGGCGACGCTGCGGAGGAAATCGGCGAGGGCGTAGTAGAGCGGCGTGTACGGCAGGCCGACCCCGGCCTTGAGCTGCCCTTGCGCGGCGAGCTTGGTGGCGTCTGCGATCAGGATGATCCCTTCGTCGGAATGGAACTGCT
Source organism: Gemmatimonadota bacterium (assembly GCA_039933355.1). Classification (GTDB taxonomy): domain Bacteria; phylum Gemmatimonadota; class Gemmatimonadetes; order Gemmatimonadales; family GWC2-71-9; genus SHZU01. The sequence continues at coordinate 20,723 of JBDTOH010000020.1, forward strand.
GGCGGAGCGCGTAGACTTCCCAGCCTAACGTCGGTGCGTCCACCTCCTTGAACATCCAGCCGTGGGTCCAGGCCAGGCGGAACGATCCGTTGGTGCCGTTCACCGTCTCCTGCTGGGCGCCCAGCGAGTTGGCGAGGCTCGCGTCAAAGTGGAGCGTCGTGCCGTCGTCCCACGTCAGCGTGGCGGTGACGGTATCGGCAACTTTCCGGCCGTCCTTGTGGAACCGGATCGCGCCCGCGCCCGTCGCCCTCACGGGGGTCTTGTTGCGGAGCCAGTGGAAGACGTCGAACTGTTGGGCGCCGATCTCACCTGCGAGTCCGCTCGACAGCTCGGGATCGAGCCGCCAGTTCGCGTCCCGGTCGCCCATGCCCTCGGACGCCGGAAACCGCCACGACGTCTTGCGGTGGTAGAGAGCAGTCCCGCCGACGAAGTCGCGAAACGCATCGGTCCGGTAGAAATCGCGCGCGAGCCGGTAGACCGGATTGGACCGTCCTTGAAACCCGGCCATGAAGATCCGGCTCGGGGCGCCCGCTGCCGCTGCGGCGATCGCCTGGGCGTCGGCGGCGGAGTGGGCGAGCGGGGCTTCACAGTAGACGTGCTTGTTGGCTTGGAGCGCGTCGGCCACGATCGCGCGGTGAAGGTGCGTGGGGGTTGCCACGATCACGGCGTCCAGGTCCCGTCGCTTCTCGAGCATGGTCCGATGGTCGGCAAACCCTTCCACCGCGGCGGTTCGCTCGACGCCGCTCTTGAGCCGCGCGGGATTCGTGTCCGCTACCGCGACGAGCTTGGCTCCGTCGATCTTGAGCAGCTCCGCGGTGATCGCTCGTCCCTGCCGGCCCAGTCCAACGAGACCGATCAGTTTGGGCTCCGGCAGCCGGCGCGGACCGGTCGCCTCGAGCTCGGGTACGAGCGCGAGCGCCGCCAGCGACCCGGCGGTCGTGATCAGGAAGGCGCGGCGACTGGGATCGGGCACGGGTCAGGAGCTCCCACCATAGAACGAGAGGCTCGGCGCGTCCCGAGTCCAGCGTCCGCCGGCGCCGAGCAGAACGTCCCACTCCGGGCCGAGCGCAGCGGGCCGCCTGCCTAACACCAGCGCCGCGGTCGACCAGGCATCCGCGAGCCGGGCGCAGGGTCCGATCACCGCGACTCGCCCGTCTCCCGTGAGGGGATCGCCGGACCTCGGGTCGGTGACATGGCTGACCCAGTCGTCTCCGTCAGGGATCTGTCGCCCTCGCGCTCCGGAGACCGAGAGCGCCGCGTCGGCGAGAGTCAACACCGGAGCATCGTCTCCTTCCAATCCGACCCGCCAGCCCTGCTCTCCCGGAGGCGCGCCGATCGCAACCGCGCTGCTCGTGCCCCCGTGCAGAAACGCGCTCGTGACCCCATGTTCGCGAAGCACGGCGGCCGCGAGCTCGAGCGCGTGGCCCTTGCCGATCGCCCCGAAGTCGAGCGCGACGTCCTTGCGGAGGCGAACCGTACCCGCGGCGAAGTCGAGCTCGACCGCCTCGAACCCAGCGCCGTCAGCGGTCGTCGGATCGAATGCGCCATCCGAAGCGCGCCACACCGCCTGCGCGTCGGCGAAGAGCGCCACCATCGGAACGGTGAGCGGCACCGGCCGATCCCGCCCGGCCCTGCGAATGTGGCTGAGGAGACTCGACGGCTCGAATCGCGTGAGCTCCCGGTGTGCGGTCTCGATCGCCTCGAGCGCCGCCTCCCCGGCCGCGCGCAGCACCGGCTCATACCGCCCTTGAATCACTAGCTCGAAGCGGGTCCCCATCGCCGCAAGCGCGAGCCGGACTTCGCACGCCACTTAGAGCTTCCGCGCCCGCATTGTCTTGGGGTCGAACCCGAACGCGGCGCCTTCCCAAAGCGACCGGGTCGCCAAGTCGACCGCCACCATGACCTTGGCCGCCAGCTCAACCGGGCTCGGCGACGCCGCGCGCCCTCGGATCGCGGCCAGCCAGCGGAGCCTCAGCTCGTCCTGGTCGTCGCCGTGATCCTCTCCCTCGACGGTGCGCTCTTCGATCTCGTCGGCAAAGATCCGCTCCGGCCGAAGCACGAGGTTTCGACCCCCGACGTAGAGGTTCGCTTTGTGGCCGCGGATCACCGTCTCCACGGCGACCTCGTTCACCGTCGAGCCCACGACCACCATCGTGTGCTCGTTCTCGAACTCGATCGCGAGGTTCACCTGGTCGTGATTCTCCATCACTTTGTCGACGTAATGCCCGCCGGCCGCAGTGACCCGGGTCGGCCACCCCGTGTCGATCGCCATGATGAGCGGCGTGATCCGGTGCACGAGCAGGTCGCCGATGATGCCGGTCGAGTACTTCCGGTACCGGCGCCACCGGGCGTAGACGGCTGGGTCCCACGGAGCAGCGCCTAACGGTCCGCACCACTGCTTCCAGTCGAGGTTGACGCCCGGCTCCCACGCGGGATCGATCGCATAGTAGAGCCACTCGCCCTCTTTCGAGTTCCGGCAGTACCCGGTCTGGCTCCAGACCGGTTTCCCGATCCCTCC
>JBDTOH010000021.1:0-23201 GCA_039933355.1 Gemmatimonadota bacterium
ACTGCGACGACCGCGCAGTGGTTCCTCATCGGGCCAAGGGGTATGACCGCGCCGCCGGCGGGTTCGTGAACACCGAGCCGATCAGCATGACCGTGCCCTACGCGGCCGGCTCGATCTGCTCGACCGTGCTCGACCTGCTCGCCTGGCGCCAAGCGTTAGGCACTGGGCGGCTGTTCAGCAAGCCGCTCTACGAGCGGATGATCAAGCCGGCGGTTCTCAGCAACGGGTGGCGGACCAACTACGGCTATGGATTGGCCCGGTACCGCCTCGGGCCGGTGGAGGTGATCCGCCACGGCGGCACCATCAACGGGTTTCAAGCGAATCTGATGTACGTCCCCGCGGCGGACCTCATCATCGCCGCTCTTGCGAACACGAGCGGCGCCGACCCCGTCGGGGTCGCCGATCGGCTCGCGGCCCGCCTCGTCGGCGCCGCGGTCGCGCCGCGGATCGCGCCGGCGCCGGTGCCCGTGGCCGAGCTCACCGACTACATCGGACGATACGAAATGGCGCCGTACTCGATCGAAGTCACCGCGCCCGCCGGCCAGCTTCAGATGGCTCCGGCGGGATTTCCGGTTCCCGCGCGCTTGAATCGTCAGGCCGCGGATCAGTTTCTCGCCGGACCGCTCTACGCGCTCGGCTTCTATGGCAGCGCCGCCCCGCTCCGTTTCGTCCGCGAAGGCGGGAAGGTGAGCGGCTTCGAGCTCGACAATCCGTTAGGCGGCGTGATCCGGGCGCGGAGGGTCGCGCCGTGAGCGCCCGTTGCGGATGGGTCGCGATCGCGCTCACGCTGTGGGCGGCGCCGATTCAGGCTCAGCGCACCGGCGCGGGCTTGGTCGCCCAGATCGACTCGATCGTGGCTGCCGAGATGGGCCCGGCTCACACGGTTGGCGTCACTGTGGCGGTCGAGCAGCGCGGCCGGCTGATTCTCGCGAAGGGCTACGGCTACGAAGATCTCGAGCAGGACGTGCCGGCGACGGCGGAGACGGTCTTCAAGATCGGGTCGATCACCAAGCAGTTCACTGCGGTCGGCGTTATGCAGCTGGTCGAGCAGGGAAAGCTGCGGCTCGAAGATGAGATCACCGCCTATTTGCCGGACTATCCGACTCAGAACCATCACGTCACGTTGCACCATCTCCTGACCCACACCTCGGGCATCAAGAGCTATACGTCGCTCGGCCCGGCGTTCTGGGGCCGAGCGGCCCGGCTCGATCTCGCCGAGGATCAGCTGATCGGAATGTTCGATCACGAGCCGTTCGACTTCGCTCCCGGCGAGCGCTACCTCTACAACAACTCCGCGTTCTTCCTGCTCGGCCGGATCATTGGGAAGGTGAGCGGCGAGCCGTACCCGGCGTACCTCCAGCGGCACATTCTCGCGCCGCTCGGCCTCACGAATACGTCGTATTGCGACGACCGCGCGCTGGTGCCGCACCGGGCCGAGGGGTATGAGGTCGTGGCGGGCGTGCTCAAGCGAGCGGCACCGATCAGCATGACGGCGCCCGGGGCCGCCGGCTCGATCTGCTCGACCGTGCTCGACCTGCTCGGCTGGCAGCGGTCGTTCAATGCGGCCACGCTGATCAGCCCCGCGTCGCGGGATCGCATTCGGACCGAGGCGACGCTCACAAGCGGTCAAGGCACTCACTATGGCTACGGCGTCGGGGTTGGGGCGCTCGGCGGCCGGCGCCTGTTCTCGCACAGCGGCGGGATCAACGGCTTCGTGTCGTGGCTCGGCTACTTTCCGGATGATGACCTGACGATCGCAGTGCTGACGAATACGGACGGCGGCCCCGCTCCGCGGGTCGGGCAATCGATCGCCCGCAGCGTGCTCGGGCTGGCCCCGGATTCGACCGCGCGGCGACCGTAAACCCCTGCTTCACGAGGAGGATTCGACCATGCGACGGCTCGCCCGACTGACGGTGGTGTTCCTGATGGTCGTGAGCGCTCGCGGAGCTGCCCAGCGCCCGATGACCCCCGACGACGTCCTCTCGATGCGCCAGGTCGGGGACCCGCAGCTTTCGCCCGACGGCAAGTGGATCGCGTACGTGGTGAGCGCGGTCGATCTCGCCGACGACGCGGTCAACTCGGACGTCTGGATCGTGCCGACGGCGGGAGGGACGCCGGTCCGGCTCACGACCTCGAAGAAGGCGGACAACCAGCCGCGCTGGTCACCGGACGGCAAGTGGATCGCGTTCGTGTCCGGCCGCGACGAGAAGCCGCAGATCTTTCTGATCCGGCCTAACGGCGGCGAGGCGGAGAAGCTCACCGAGTCGAAGACCGGGGTGCAGAGCTTTCAATGGTCACCCGATGGGACTCGCCTCGCCTACGTCGCCGTGCGCGAGCCGACGCCCGACGAAGAAAAGCGTGAGAAGGAGAAGGACGACGCGATCGTGGTCGACCGTGATTTCAAGCTGACCCGCCTCTGGCTGATGGATCTCGCGACCCGGAAAGCGACCGAAGTGGTCAAGGGCGACTTCCAGCTCAGCGATCCCCGCTGGTCGCCGGACGGATCGCGGATCGCGTACGTCACGACGCCGAGCCCCAAGGCCGACGACGGGAGCTTGAGCGACATCTTCGTCTACGACGTCGGGTCGGGAGGGTCACGGAAGCTGGTCGAGAATCCCGGTCCGGACAACGGACCGCGCTGGTCCCCCGACGGCCGCGACATCGTGTATCTCTCGCGCGAAGGGAAGCTCCGCTCGATCGAGCAGCTCAAGCTGATGCGGATCGCGGCGGCCGGCGGGACGCCCCGGCCGCTCGCGCCCGGGTTCCTCTATCAGCCGCAGCCGGTGACGTTCTCTCCCGACGGGAAGACCGTCTACTTCACGGCAGGGGTTCGGACCACGAGCCAGCTGTTCTCCATGCCGGCGGAGGGCGGCGAGCCGCGCCAGGTCTCGAGCGGCTCAGGGGCGATGAGCGCGGCGAGCTTCGCCGCGGACGGCAAGGTGGTCGCATTCACGAAGAGCGATGTCGAGCACCCCACGGACGTGTACGCGGTTCGCGATCTCGCCTCGTTCGTCCCGCAGAAGCTCACCGACCACAATCCCGACCTCGGCAAGCTGGCGTTAGGCAAGGGCGAGGTGGTGAAGTGGAAGAGCAAGGACGGCATGGAGATCGAGGGCGTGCTCCTTTATCCGGTCGGCTATCAGCCGGGGAAGCGCTATCCGACGATCGCGTTCATTCATGGAGGACCGTCCGGGGCGTGGACCGAGGCGTTCCCGGGCTCCTGGGGGAACTACGGGCACGTGTACGCGGGGAAGGGCTGGGTCTCCTTTTATCCTAACGTGCGCGGCTCGAGCAATTACGGAGAGAAGTTCCTCCTCGCCAACCTCAAGGACTGGGGCGGGGGAGACTACCAGGACATTCAGACCGGGTTGGACGAGCTGGTCCGGCGGGGAATCGCGGATTCGACCAAGCTGGCCCAGAGCGGGTGGAGCTACGGCGGATACATGACGGCGTGGACACTAACGCAGACCAACCGGTTCAAGGCCGTGATGGTGGGGGCCGGCCTGACGAACATGTACTCGATGTACTCGACTAACGATCTCCAGACCACGCTCGAGAACTACTTCGGCGGTGAGCCGTGGAACGACGAGCAGGCCTATCGCCGCGCGTCGGCGATGGTCTTCATCAAGCAGGCGAAGACGCCGACGCTCATCATGCACGGGCAACAGGACACCCGAGTTCCGATCGGACAGGCGCAGGAGCTCTACATGGGGCTCAAGAAGAACAATGTGCCGGTCACCTTGGTCTTCTACCCGCGCGAAGGTCACGGCCTCGGTGAGCCGCGCCACCAGCTCGACAAGATGAAGCGGGAGTACGGATTCTTCGCCAAGCAGGTGTTGGGGGTTGAAGAGGAACAGCCGGCGTTGGTGCCGTAACGGAACGGGGAGCCTGGACCGGGGACTGGTACATAGCATACGAGTGCACGAACCAATGGAGCTGAAATGAAGCGACGCGTTACTGGATTGATGCTTGGCGCAGCCCTCGGAAGTGTTCTGCTAACCCCCGGTCCCCGGTCCCCGGTTCCCGGTCCCCAGGGAGTCGGCCTGACGCCCGAGCAGGCCGCCGGCCTCCGCCAGCTCACCGACGTCACCATCTCTCCCGACGGCAACTGGGTCGCTTACACCGTGACCGTGCCGAATCTCAAGGAGAGCAGCAACAACGCCGACATCTGGATGGTGGCCGCCGGTGGTGGGACGCCCGTGCGGCTCACGTCCGCGAAAGAGGATGATCGCGCGCCGGCGTGGTCGCCGGACGGGAAGACCATTGCGTTCGTGTCGATGCGCGACGGAAAGCCTCAGCTGTTCAAGATCTCGCCGTTCGGGGGCGAGGCCGAGAAGCTCACCGACTCGAAGACGGGGATCACCGGCTTCGCGTGGTCGCCGGACGGGCGCCGCCTCGCGTACACCGCGGCCCGCGATCCGAGCCCGGACGAGGAGCGGAAGCAGAAGGAAAAGGACGACGCGATCGTTGTCGACCAGGGCTTCATCTCGACCCGTCTCTATCTGCTCGACGTCGGAGCAGCGAAGAGCACCGAGGTGGTCAAGGGTGACTTCCAGATCAACGACCTCCGCTGGTCGCCTAACGGGAAGGAGATCGCATTCGTCACCTATCCCACCCCCAAGGCCGACGACGCCCGCTATTCCGACGTGCTCATTGTGAACGTCGAGTCCGGCGCCACCCGCAAGCTGATCGAGAATCCGGGTCCGGACGATTCACCGAGGTGGTCACCGGACGGATCCCAGATCGCCTTCCTCACGAAGACGGCCAAGAACGCGGGCGTGCTTCAGTCGAAGCTTGCGCTCATCAGCCCCGCCGGCGGCACCCCGAAATACCTCGCCCCGGACTTTCTCTACGGCGTTGGCGGCTACACCTGGGCGCCCGACGGCCAGTCGCTCTACTTCTGGACCGAAGTCCGGACCCGGGCGCAGTTGTTTCGGGTCGGAGCGGCCGGCGGCGAGCCGAAGCAGATCTCCGATCTCAAGGGCACGCTCGGGCTCTTCGGCGGTGGAGCGCCGTCCATCTCGCAGGATGGCCGCCGGATCGCATTCGGCTACTCGACGCTCGATCACCCGGATGAGGTCAATGTCGCCGACCTCGCCGGTGGATGGACCCAGCGAAGTCTCACCGCGCTCAATCCCGAACTGAACCAGGTGGCCATGGGCCGGGGCGAGACGGTCAAGTGGAAGAGCAAGGACGGGATGGAGATCGAGGGTCTCGTCGTCTATCCGATCGGATACCAGCCGGGAAAGCGCTACCCGACGGTGGCGATCATTCACGGCGGTCCATCCGGCGTCTGGAACGAGAGCTTCGCCGCCAACTGGTACAACTCCGCTCAGGTCTACGCGGGTCAGGGGTGGGTCTCGTTTCTGCCTAACCCTCGCGGCTCGAGCGGCTACGGCGACAAGTTCTTGATGGCCAATTTCAACGACTGGGGCGGCGGCGACTACCAGGACATCCAGACCGGGCTCGACGACCTGATCCGCCGCGGCGTCGCCGATTCGACCAAGCTCGCCCAGACCGGCTGGAGCTATGGCGGCTACATGACCGCGTGGACGCTGACTCAGACCAATCGCTTCAAGGCGGTGATGGTCGGCGCGGGGCTCACCAACATGTACTCCATGTATTCGACCAACGATCTGCAGACGATTCTGGACGAGTACTTCGGTGGGGAGCCCTGGAACAACGAGCAGGCCTATCGGCGCGCCTCGGCCATGGTCTACATCAAGCAGGCGAAGACCCCGACACTCATCATGCACGGCCAGCAGGACACCCGGGTTCCGATCGGCCAGGCGCAGGAGCTGTACATGGGCCTGAAGAAGAACGGCGTGCCGGTCGAGCTGGTGTTCTTCCCCCGCGAGCCGCACGGGCTCCAGGAGCCCCGGCACGGGCTCGATAAGATGCGGCGCGAGGTGGCGTTCTTCTCCAAGCACGTGCTTGGCATCGAGACCAAGCCCAGCCCCGACCTGGTGCCGTGATCAACGTTAGGCGCTCCTGGGGCCTCGGGCGAGGCGGGCGCCGGGCCGGTTCCGTGGTGGCCCTGCTCGTGGTCGCCGCCGTCCGGCCCCACGCGCTTCGCCCCCCGTCTCCCGCCCCGAGCGGGGTGCTTCAGGAGCCGAAGCTCGATCTTCTCATCACGGGCGGATCCGTGTACGACGGCTCCGGCGCCCCGCCGAGCCGCTCGATCATCGGGATCCGGGGTGACCGGATCGTTCTCGTGAGACCGGCCGGGGGCGCGCTTCCCGCCGCCGCGCGAGTGATCGACGCCGCCGGGCTCGTCGTCGCCCCCGGATTCATCGACCCTCACTCCCACACGTTCGAGGATCTCTCCAGTCCGGCCGGTCGGGCGCAGGCCGACTACCTGTTCCAAGGCGTGACCACGGTCGTTACGGGCAACGACGGCGGCGGCCCGATCGCGGTCGGTCGGTCGTTCAAGCAATGGACCGAGACGGGGATCGGCACCAACGCGGCGCTCTACGTCGGTCACGGCACCGTGCGGGGCGCGGTGTTAGGCATGAGCGACCGCGCCCCCACCGCGGCCGAGCTCGGCCGGATGCGCGAGCTGGTCCGCCAGGCCATGGCCGAAGGGGCGCTCGGGCTCTCTACCGGGCTCTATTACGCTCCCGGAAGCTACGGCACCACCGAGGAAGTGATCGAGCTGGCGAAGGTCGCCGGGGCGGCCGGCGGCATCTACGACTCCCATCTCCGCGACGAGAGCTCCTACACCGTCGGCCTCCTCGCCGCCGTGGACGAGGCGCTCCGTATCGGCCGCGAAGCCCACCTCCCGGTCCACATTGCCCACGTGAAGGCGTTAGGGCGCGATGTCTGGGGCTACGCGGACTCGATCATCGCCCATGTCGCTCGGGCCCGCGCGAGCGGCCAGGTCGTCACCGCGGACCAGTATCCGTACAACGCCTCCGGCACGAGCGTCGGCGCCTCGCTCCTCCCCCGCTGGGCCGAAGCCGGCGGGCGCGACTCGCTCCGCAAGCGGTTCGGCGATTCCGCCACCCGTGAGAACATTGTCGCCGCGATGCTCCAGAATCTCCGCCGCCGGGGCGGCGCCGCGGCGATGCTGATCACCAGCGCCAAAGATCGATCGGTGGTCGGGAAGACCCTCGATGTCGTTGGGCGCGAACGAGGGCGGGATTCCATTGCCGTCGCGATCGAGCTGATCGAGGCGGGCGACGCGAGCGTAGCCTCGTTCAATATGCTCGAGGCGGATATCGAGCGGCTCATGGCGCAGGACTTCGTCGTTACCGGGTCCGATGGCTCCTCGGGGCACCCGCGAAAATTCGGGACCTTTCCGCGGAAGTTCAGCGAGTACGTCCTGAAGCGGGGCGTCATCAGCTTCGCTCGCGCGGTGCAGGCCAGCTCGAGCCAGACGGCGGAGCTCCTTGGCCTTGACCACCGCGGATTTCTGAAAGCCGGCTTCTATGCCGACGTGATCGGCTTCGACTCTACCACGTTTCGAGATCGAGCCACCTACGAAGCTCCTACCCAGTTGGCGACGGGCGTCCAGTTCGTGATCGTGAACGGGAGGCTCGCCATCGATGGCGCCAAGCCGACCCAGGCTCTAGCGGGCCGACCCCTCCCTCGGAGGACCCTATCTCAGTAGGCTCCATGCGCAGATAGATGCGGACACGTTGTCCGATCTAGACATTCTGGCTCCCGCGAGCCTCCCGGGCGTCGTTCCAGCCTGGCGTTGCCGCCCTCGGCGCCGATTGGTCCACGGCGCGGCAGAGCCCTCCCTCCGGCTTGCTATGGATCTACCTAGGCATATGGCACCTCGGACCGACCGGTATCATGGGACAAATGGGGACGGCGTCACTGCCTCCTTCCGCGGTTGCAACCGCGCCCCGGCCGTCTCCGGGCGCTGGCACATCGCCTGCTCCTACAACGTGCGACCGATTGGGGACGTACCTCTATCGATCGTCGATCTAGAGCCTAAGCACCCGACAGTGGGAGGCCCGTGGGACAGACTGGTCCAGTCCAGCGCGGCGCTGCGTCAGACTACTGGGAGACCCTGGCCCTCAGTGCTGATGAGCGCACGGGCGGCGTGTCGCCCGAGCCCCTTCGGTACCCCACGACCGTGAGTCTTGCCCAGCGGCTGGCCGCTCTCACCGTTGCGTTCGCAATCCTGCTCGTGCTCGGGACAACGGAGTTTACTCTGTCATGGTCGGGCCGTTCGCGTCTCGACGATTTGCGCCGGGAATCCGAGGCGCTGGCCGAAACCTGGACCGCATATCTCAATCGTGCCGCGCCAACCGGTGACTCGACCGCCGTCGCCCAAGCGCTCGCCTTCTGGCCGAAGCAGCACTTCAACGAGACCTCGGCCGCGGTGTTCCGGGCCCGCGGGGACGAGCTTTCGTTGCTCGCCGCGAGCGACTCGCGCCTCGTTGCTCCGAGCCAAGGCGACCGCGACGCATTCCGAAATCGAACCCTCGAGGCGTGGCGGGAGTCCGAGCCTGAGCCCGCCTGGCGCGTGGCCCGTCCGGTCGGCGTGGGGGCGAGCTACGGCGTTCTCAGCATGGCCGTCTCCACCAGGACCCTCGAATCGCAGGCCCGGATGGAGCGCCGGATCGCCTACGTGAGCGCGGCCGCCGCGGCCCTCTTCCTTGGCGTCGCGATCTGGTGGCTGGTCCGCCGCTGGGTCGGCGGCCCGCTCGAGCAGCTCGAGGCCTCGATGGAAGAGACCGGGCGGAAGGGTCCCCGCGCTGTCTTCGCTGGTGTGCCGGTCGCGGGGCCGTCGGAGATCAGGCGGCTGGCGGTCCGTTACAATCAGCTGCAGTCGGCGCTCCGAGCCCGTGAGCGCGAAAGTGAAGCGCGCGGGGAGCTGCTCGCCCTCGAGGAAAGGGCCCGCGGTTTGGAGCGGGCCGCGCTCGCCGAGCAGGCCGGCGCCGAGTTCGCGCACGAGATCGGCACGCCGCTCAACACCGTGAACGGCCACCTGCAGCTGCTCCGCGAAGACCTCGCCCGCCGGGCCGACACGCCGATCGTTGAACGGATTCAGGCCGTCCTCAACCAGATGAGCCGGGTCAGCGGCATCGTCCGCGCGAAGCTCGAGCGGGGCGGCTGGCCCGAGCTCCGGGTCGAGTCGACCGACGTGCTCCAGATCGCCGAGCGGCTTCTCGAGTTCATGGACCCGGCGTTAGGCACCGGCCGAGTCACCAGCGAGATCGTCAACGGGACGTCCCGCCGCCGGCTCTGGGCCCGGTGCGACCCCGCGCTCGTCGAGCAGATCCTGCTCAACCTGTTCAAGAACGCGCTCGAGGCGATGCCGCGGGGTGGCCACATCCGGGTGGTGGCCGGCGGCGACTTCGATCAGACCTGGCTCGAGGTTGCCGACAACGGGCCCGGGCTCACGAGCCGGGTCCGCGAAGCGCTGTTCCAGCCGTACACCACCACGAAAGAGCGGGCTGGTACCGGGCTCGGTCTTCCGATCAGCCGTCAGCTCGCGCGAGCAATGGGAGGCGACCTCGAGCTGATCCCCACGTCCACAGGGACCCGGTGGCGCCTCACTCTCCCGTCGGTTGACGAAGATGCTTTCAGCTGAGGATACAATGGTAAAAACTGCGGCGTCTCATCTCTTGCTCGTCGATGACGACCAAGCGGCAGTCAGTCTCCTGGCCGAGGTGCTCGAGCGCGAGCACTACGAGGTCGTCACGGCCACGTCGGTCCAAGAGGCGCTCAAGCACCTGGGTGAGGAGGGTCCGTTCGATCTCATTCTCACCGACCTCAGAATGCCGGGAGCTTCGGGCCTCGACCTTCTCCGCGTCGCGCGCGACCGCTTCCCCGCCACGATCGTCATCGTGCTGACGGCCTTCGGCGACGCGTCCGCTGCCGCGGAGGCGATTCGCGCGGGTGCGTACGACTTCATCAGCAAGCCGTACGATCTTCCCGAGCTCCGCCTCATGATCTCGCGCTCGCTCGAGCGCCGGAGTTTCGTCACTCCGCCGACCAAAGACGCGGTGCCGCTGACGGGGAACCGCTTCCCGGAAGGCGCCGAGCTGATCGGCCGGAGCCCGGCGATCATCTCCGTGATGAAGACGGTGGCGCGCACCGCTCCTTCGCAGGCGTCCGTCCTCATCACCGGAGAGACCGGCACAGGCAAAGAACTGGTGGCGCGGACCGTCCATCGCTTCTCCGATCGCGCCCGCGCCAAGTTCGTGGGGGTGAGCTGCTCGGCGCTGGCGGAGGGTCTGCTCGAGAGTGAGCTGTTCGGCCACGTGAGGGGCGCGTTCACGGGCGCGGTGTCGGCCCGGCCCGGTCTGTTCCGAGAGGCGGATCGCGGCACCCTCTTCCTCGACGAGATCGGCGATATCTCGGTCGCGCTCCAGGCGAGGCTTCTGCGCGTGCTCCAGGAGCGTGAGGTGACGCCGGTCGGCGCGGAGACGCCGGTCTCGGTGGACGCGCGGGTGATCGCGGCGACCCATCGAGACCTGGGTGCGCTCGTGGGCCAAGGCAAGTTCCGCGAGGATCTCTACTACCGGCTCAACGTCGTCACTATCGATCTCCCGCCGCTCAGGGAACGGCGCCAGGACATTCCGCTCCTGATCGATCACTTTCTCGGTACCTTGGCCGAGCGGCATGGCCGGGGTCTGGTCGCCCTGGACCGCGATGCCCAGGCGCTGTTGCTTGCCTATGATTGGCCCGGGAATATTCGGCAGCTTCTCAATGTCCTCGAACGGGCCTTGGTGCTCGCCGCGCAGGATGTGATCGGTGTCGAGCACCTGGCGGGAGAGGTCCGCGGGTTGAGCGAGTCCGCCTCCCTTCCCACGCCGGCCCCGACGACCGCGCCAATGGTTCCTCTCGCGCAAGTCGAGCGGCAGCATGTCCTCGGCGTGCTGGCGTCGTGCGGCGGCAATCGGGAGCGGGCCGCGCAGGTCCTGAGAATTTCCCGCCGTACCCTAACGAGAATGCTCCAGCGTTGGGGACTCTCTTCAGGCGCCGCCTCGGTGCGGCACCAGGTGCCCCCGGTCTAACGCGACGTTCTGTCAGGCCTCCGGGCTCAGGTTTCGCGACAACCTGTCCCCCGGAGCGGAACGCCGCGATTCGGCGGCTGCGGCATCGCTCAGCAACTCCATACGAGAACGGCATTTGCGCCGATCACCCTAACGCCTCCGATACCGGGCGACGCGGCATCGGCGTTGCCATGAAGCGATCCGGCGTGTGGCCGACTGGCAACGTCAAACCAACTCATAGGGAGGTCAGATGACCAGATTCTTCTTGAACACCGCGCTGTCGCTGCTTGCTGCATCGACGCTCGCGGCGCAGGCTACCCCGGCCAAGCCGACCCAGGTGAAGCCAAAGACCATTGCGGCGGCGACCGCTGCTCCCATGCAGGCTCCTGCGACGAAGCCGGCGAAGACCGCGGCTGCTCCCCGGCGCACCGATGGAACGATGGTGACGACCGACCAAGTCAAGGCGGCCCAGCAGGCCCTGCTGGACAAAGGCACGTACAAGGGGAAGGTGACGGGAAAACTGAATAAGGACTTCCGTAAGGCCGTGAAGGAATTCCAGACTCAGAATCAGCTCAAGGCCACCGGCCGCCTGAACCAGGAGACGCTCGCGAAGCTCAACATTCACTGACGGTGACGCGGCGCGGCGGCCAGCCCGTCGCTCCCCGCGGGAACCGACCGACTGAAAGCGGCAGGCCTCAGGGAAAGCCTGCCGCTTTCACGTTAGGTATTCGCCGGTTTTGATCCAGGGCGGCGTCTCTCCCGGAGGAGGAGGACGGGTTTTCGAGGGACCGCTTCCTTAAGGCCGATCGGCCCTATTCGATGGCAGCAGGGCCCTTCGTTTCCATTTTCGACCACGACCCCCGTTGCGAACGCAGGGCCGTTTGGCAAGTATTCGTCCGCCATCGTTACTCCACGCGGTCTCCTCGCGGTGCGCGGCAAACACGTAATCCTCAACCGGGCAGCCATGAAGTTGATCGCAGTATCGATCCGTCGCGATCCATGAAGGCGATGCGTAGTGCCACCGTCGTCGTCGTAGCAACCGCCGCGTCACTCGGTCTCACCGCGCTCCTCCAGCCCGGGTCACAGATCTATTCCTCGATGCCCGCGCTCTGCGCCGTTCTCGTCAGCGCATGGTTGGGCGGTTTCTCCAGCGGCGTCTTCGCGACGGTGCTCAACACGGCAGCGCTTCCGCGTCTGGTCGCGGAGGCCGGCGTCGGCTTTGCGCCGATCGGGTCTCATGACCTGATCCGGCTCGTCACCTTTGCCGCTCTTGCGCTCCTCGTGAGCTTTGCCGGCTATCGCCTCCGTCGGGCCCGCTCGAAGGCGGAGCGCAACGCCACCACGGCCGCCGCTCTTGCCGAGCAGCTTCGGATTCAAACCGTCGAGCTGAACGATTTCTTCGACAACGCTGCGATGCCGCTCCACTGGGTCGCCCAGGATGGGACGATTCTCGGCGCCAATCACGCCGAGCTCGAGATGATGGGCGTGGCGGCGGATCGGTACATCGGTCGTTCGATTCGCGAATTCCACATCGATCAAGAGGTCGCCCAGCAGATCCTTTTACGAGTGAGCATCGGCGAGACGATCCGCAACGAAGAAGTGCGGCTCCGGGGTCCCGACGGACGGATCAAGTACGCCCGGATCACCGCGAACGCCTACTGTCGCGACGGCCGGTTCATTCATGCCCGGTGCTTTACGCAGGACGTGACCGCGCAGCGTCTGGCGGAAGACAGCCTCGTCCGTCTCAAGTCGGGGCTCGAGGTCCTTGTCGCGGAGCGAACCGGCGAGCTCGAACGCACGGCCCGCGAGCTTCGGTCGCGACATGAGGAGCTGACCCGGCTCTCGCGCGAGCTCGTGACCGTGCAGGAGGCGGAGCGGCGCTCGATCGCGCGCGAGCTGCACGACCATTTCGGCCAGCTCCTCACGGCCCTCTCCCTCGACCTTCGCTTGATCGAGCGGGGCTTGGGGTTTCCCGAGCAGCGGCGGGGTCAGATCTCGCAATGTATTCGCTCGCTGGACGAGGTCGTCCACGATCTCCACAACCTCGCGGCGAACCTGCGGCCCACAACGCTCGAGCACCTCGGACTCCTAGAAGCGTTGCGTCTCTACGTCGAGTCGGTTCGGGCGCAGAGCGGCCTGGAAGTCCAGTTCGAGGCTTCGTCGCTCGCGGGTGAACGGTTGAACGCCGAGACCGAGATCGCGGTGTACCGAATTGTGCAGGAAGGGCTCACGAACGCGGTGCGCCACGCCCGCGCTACGCGAGTCGACGTCGTCCTCAGCCGTCAGGCTGGGCAAATCGCGACCGTCATCGAAGACGATGGAATCGGGTTCGATGTCACCACCGCGCTGCGCGGCGGACGACTCGGGCTCGGCGGCATGCGAGAGCGCGCCACCATGCTCGGCGGCGTCCTCGAAATCGAAACAAGTCCCCGTCACGGAACGACCCTCGTCGCCCGGTTACCATATGTCAGTTCGATATCTGATCGCTGATGATCATGGAGTGCTCCGCGCTGGCCTCAAGGCAATCCTCGCCTCGGTGCCCGAGCTCGAATGTGTTGGTGAGGCCGCGACCGGCACCGAGGCCGTCGAGCTCGTGCCGACGCTCAAACCGGATCTGGTGCTGCTCGACTTGAGCATGCCAGGCCCCGGCGGGATGGAGGTCTGCCGCGAGATCAAGCGTACCGTCCCCGAGACCAAGATCCTCATCCTCACGATGTATGAGGATCACGAGCTGGTCCGCGAGGCGATCCGGAGCGGTGCGTCGGGGTATATCATCAAGCGTGCCGCGGAAACGGAGCTCGCCACGGCGCTCGACGCGGTAATGAGGGGCGAGATCTACGTTCATCCGGCCGTGACTCGCGGCCTGTTCGACGCGCCCGAACCGGCCGATCGAGAGGGCGCTGGTCGGGGAGACCGGCTGACCCGGAGAGAATCCGAAGTGCTCCGTCTCATCGCCGAGGGCTACACCAATGCCGAGCTCGCCGAGCAGCTCGGGATCGGCCTTCGAACGGTGGAGACTCATCGGGCCAACCTGGTCCGTAAGCTCGGCACTCAGAGCCGCGCCGAGCTCGTCCGTTACGCCCGTAACGCGAAGCTGATCCCCTCGTCTCGGAGCGCCCCCGCTCGAGCGACTCGGCCCGCAGCCCGTGTTCCCGCTATCGCAGCGGGAGGCGATGCAGGGCCGGGGCGCTCGGGTTACCTTTTGTACGCTCCCAGGCTTCGAAAGTAGCCCCCGCTGCCGCTGAAGTCTTCTAGGGATTGCACCCCATTCATAGCGATGTAACCTTGCTCCCGCATGGAGATCGGATGATCGCCGTTCAATCGGTCCGGAAGCAGTATGGAGAAATCGTGGCGGTGGACGACGTCACCTTTCAGATCGGCCGCGGACAGGTGGTCGGCTTCCTCGGGCCTAACGGCGCCGGCAAGACCACCATGATGCGGATGCTGACCGGCACGCTGCAGCCGGACGCCGGGACCGTATCGCTCGACGGCCGCTCGATCGGCGACGATCTGATCGGCGTCAAGCGGCGGATCGGGTTCCTTCCCGAATCGAATCCGCTCTACGTCGACATGCTGGTGCACGAATACCTGCGCTTCGCAGCCTCGCTGCGCGACCTCGACCAGGTCCGCACCCGCGCCGCCATCGCCGCCGTCGTCGAGCAGACCGGAATCGGCGAGGTGTACCATCGGCCCATTGCGGAGCTCTCCAAAGGCTATCGGCAGCGGGTCGGGCTGGCCGCGGCCATTCTGCACGAGCCCGAAGTGCTCGTCTTGGACGAACCCACGGAGGGCCTCGATCCCAATCAACGGATCGAGATCCGGAAGCTGATCGGCGACGTGGGCCGCGACCGGACGGTCCTGCTGAGCACCCACGTTCTCCAGGAGGTCGAGGCGACCTGCAGCCGGCTTCTGGTCATTCATCGGGGACGATTGGCGGCCGACGGCGCCGTCGCCGATCTCTTGGCCGCGGGGCAGGGCCGGGCCGCCTACGTGGTGGAGGTCGAGGGAGCGGACGCCGCCGACGTGCTCGCCGGACTACCCGGCGTGGCCTCGTGCACGGCCGAGCCGGTCGAGGGCCGGAGCCGCATCCGCCTAACGACGACCGCGGGCGGCGAGCTCCGGCCGCTGATCTTTGGTCTGGCGGCGGAGCGGGGCTGGCTGCTTTGGGAGCTCTACCGGGAGAGGGTCACGGTCGAGCAGCTATTCCGGTCGCTCACCCAGGGCGAGGGCGGCGGGTCGGCCGGCCCCGAGAAGAGCGACCCCTCATGAGGCAGATCTGGCGGATCGCCCGGCGGGAGGTCAAGGCGTACTACGACCACCCGACCGCCTACATCCTGGTCATCGCGTTTCTCCTTGTCGCGCTCTACGTGGCGTTCCGGACGCTCTACGGCTCCGGTGCCGCGTCGCTCCGCACGGTGTTTCTGCTCTTGCCGTGGATGTTCGCAATCTTCATTCCGGCCATGACGATGCGGGCTTTCGCCGAGGAGCGCCGGAGCGGCACGCTAGAGTGGTTGGCCGCGCAGCCGATCACCGAGCTCGAGCTTCTGTTAGGCAAGTATCTCGGCAACCTGCTTTTCGCGCTCACGACGCTGATCGGAACCCTCCCTACGGCGATCGGCCTCATGATCGCTTCGGAGGCCGATCCCGGCATTTTCGTGGCGCAATACCTCGGTGGCCTCCTGCTCGCCATGCAGATGACTGCGATCGGGATCTGGGCATCGAGCGCCACCAAGAACCAGGTCACGGCATTTATCCTCGGCTTAGCCGTGAGCTGGAGTCTCGTCTTTGCCGGAGAGAACCTCCTGCTCACCAACCTGCCGCCGGCGGTGGCGAATTTCGTCGGCGGGATCTCGATCCTCGGCCATTTCGAGAGCGTCGCGCGGGGCGTCATCGATTTCCGGGACGCACTGTATTTCATCACCACCGCAGTGTTGTTCCTTGCGTTTGCGTACGCTGTCCTCGCCCGGGAGCGGTTGAGCCCGGTCCGCGGGGCCGTCCGGCGGCTTCGCGCGGTGCTCGCCGTGATCGTCGTGGCGGTTGTGGTCGTCAACTTTCTCAGCACCGGGCTTCGGCAGCGATTGGATCTCACGTCAAAGCGGCTCTACACGCTGGCCGATGCGAGCGAGCAGGTGCTCCGCGGTCTCGAGAAGCCGGTCACGATCAAGCTGTTCGTGTCGCAGGCGCTGCCGCCCGAGGTCCAGCGCACGGTTCGCGACGTGCGCGATCTCCTCGGAGACCTCCGGTCGGCCTCGCGCGGGAAGGTCCGGATCGAGGAGCTCAAGCCGGACGGCGACAAGGAGGCCGAGGGGCAGGCGGTGTCGTACGGCTTGCGGCCGCTCCAGTTCAGCATCCTTCGGGGCGACGAGTTCCAAGTCAAGCGGGGTTGGTTCGGGATCGTCGTCCTCTACGACGACCGCCGCCAGTCGCTCCCGGTCGTCCAGCGCACCGAGGATCTCGAGTATCGCCTGGTCTCGACCATCGCGGGGCTCAGCTCGCCGAAGCGTTCGCGGATTACGTTCCTGACCGGGTTCGGGGCGCGGACGCCGTTCAGCTACAACCTCTGGCATGAGGCTTTACAGAACCGCTACACGGTCGGCAGCATCTTCGCCGACACGGGTTCGACCCCCGTGATCGCCCGGGATTCAGTGGACGTGCTCGTCGTGGCCGGGCCTCGCCGCCAGGTGGACTCCTCTGTTGTACGGAAGATCAAGGCGTACGTCGACGCGGGCGGGCCGGCGCTCCTTCTCATCGACGAGACCGATGTTGGCGTGAGCGGAGTGGCCGAGCCGGTCAAGACCGGCCTCGAGTCCATGGTGGCGGAGCGCGGGATCAAACTGTTGCCTGGAATCGTCTTCGATCTCAAATCGAACGAGCGGACCATGCTCGGCGCGCGCGACGGCCGGCCCTACGCGGCGCCGTTTCCGCTTTGGCCCCGGGTGATCCGGGCGGCGGACCATCCGATCACCGCCGGATTGAGCACGTTGACGTTAGGGTGGCCGGGGGCGATCGAGATCGCCGACACGACCGCCGTGCGGCCGCTCTGGACCACAACAGAAGTCGGCGGCCGCTATCCGGCCAACGGCGTGCCGGTCCAGCCGGAGCATCCGTTCTACCCGGACACCGGCCATCTCGGCCGCCAGACGGTGGCGGCAGCGGTGCCCGGGAAGCCCAACGGCCCCGGCCGGCTGGTGGTGGTGAGCGACGCCGACTTCGTCGAGGACCAGTTTGCAAAGTCGAATCCGCAGAATGGAGTCTTTGCCACCAACGCGATCGATTGGCTTCTCCAGGACGAGCGGCTGATCGCGATTCGCTCGAAGGACCGCTCCCCTCCACCGCTGGTGTTCGACACTCCGCTCAAGCGCGATCTCCTCAAGTGGGGCAACATCTTCGGCGTGCCGATCCTCGTGGGTTTGATCGGGGCGTTCCGGGTGATCAAGCGCCGCAGGAGCGGCAACCGTCGCTGGTCCGGGCGCGTGGACTAACCGCTTGCCAAACGCGCGCGGCGGGTCGTTTCTGTGAGCCGGCCGCCGGAGCGGAGGTCGAGCGCGGTGCCCACACTGCTGATCATCGAGGACGAGGTGCAGATACGGAGGGTCGTCCTGAACGCCTTCAAGGACGGCTCGGTTCGGGTCGTGGAGGCGAGCACGGGTACCAAAGGAATCGATCTCGCCGCAGCGGAGCGCCCAGACCTGATCATCCTCGACCTCGGCCTGCCGGACCTCCCGGGCTCCGACGTGTGCCGCGAGATCCGGCGCTGGTCCGCGACGCCCATCCTCGTCCTGTCGGCCCGGCATTCCGACGAGGAGAAGGTTAGGCTCCTCGATCTCGGCGCCGACGACTACGTCACGAAGCCGTTCAGCACTCCGGAGCTACTGGCCCGCGCCCGCGCGCTACTCCGGCGGTCGCACGGCGCCGGCCGCGCCGGCGAGCCGCGCATCGAGGTCGGTGATTTGGTGCTCGACCTCGCCGACCGGAGTCTAACCCGGGGCGGCGAGCTGGTTCACCTCTCGCCGATCGAGTGGGATCTCCTCACCGTGCTGATGACCAACGCCGGCCGCACCCTCACCCATCAACACCTCTTCCACCAGGTATGGCGCGGCCGCCAGTTCGGAAACGCCGCGCAGTATCTCCGGGTGTACGTTGCGCACCTCCGCCGAAAGATCGAAGCGGATGCGATTCGGCCGCGCTACATCATCACCGAGCCGGGCGTCGGGTATCGCTTTGCCGGCTCGGCCGAGTTGGGCGCGCGACCGGAGTGAGGCACGCATGGCCCGCGCTTCCTCCAACATCCGGCTTGTCCCGGGGTACGCTACCTAACGAGCGTCATCCGGTCAAAGAGGCTTGGCCGATCCTGCACGGTCCTTGACCCAGAAGGAGGCAACCGGATTCAACCGGCCGTGGGAGCGCCATCGAAAAAGTCCACGACCCCGGTCTCTAGGGAGTACTCCGCGCCGACGACCAACAGCCCCTCATCGTGGATCAGCTGCTCGATCAGCTCAGAACCGTGCCGCAGATGGTCCGCCGACGCTCGCACGTTTGCCCGGACCGCGCTCCCGATGAGGGCGTCTACGTCGCCGGCAGGCATGCCCGCGAGCAACGTCTCCACCGAAGGGCGGACCCGGTCGACGATCGAGCGGAGGTTCCGCGACTGGTTGGTCGGCTGGCCCATGAGCTCTTCCAGCGCAGCCGTGACCACGCCGCACTGCGAGTGCCCCATCACGACGACCAGCCTCGTCTCGAACCGCGCCGCCGCGAACTCCACGCTTCCAACTTGGGATGGCGCCACGATGTTGCCGGCGACCCGGATGACGAACAGGTCGCCGAACCCTTGGTCGAACACCAGCTCGGCGGGAACCCGCGAGTCCGAGCAGCCGAGGATGATCGCGAAGGGCTCCTGGCCCGCGATCAGCGCAGCCCGCCGGCTTTGATTGGCGAGCGGGGTCGTCCGCGCCTGATTGGCAACGAATCGCCGGTTTCCATCGCGAAGGCGCGCCAGAGCCTCGAGCGCAGGGATCATGCTGAACAACTCCCGCAAAGGGATTGGTCGAACGAATTGGGCGAGGCCGCTCGGAAGAGTCCCGCCGCGGCGTTAGACAATATGGAGCAATGAGCCCGCGAAGCCCACCCGAGGATTGAGATTCGGAGGCCAAGGAGCCGGGTCATAGCCAGCGACGCACCCGGTGCCGGTAGGCCCGATAGACGGCTCCGAACCGGCGCTCGAGATATGCCTCCCGGATGATGACGACCCGGTGCATTGCCGCAAAAACGACGGGCAGCCCGACGAATGGCCAGATGGAGTTTGCCCAGCAGGCGACGCCGACGTAGAGCAGTGTGTATCCGACGTAGATCGGATTTCGCGAATGCCGATACGGTCCATCGGTGATCAGGGTAGTGGTCGGCTCCCAAGGCTGGAGCGTGGTCCTCGCGCGCCGGAGTCGCAGCACCGCCGCGAGACCAACCATGAAGCTGAAGATCAACAATACGATGCCGGCGGGTGCGGCTAGTTGAGCGGGCAGAAGCCGCGCCGGGTACCAATGGTGGAAGAGCAGGGCAGCTGCCAGCGGCACGGCATAGATCAGCTGCGGGTCCAATGGGACACCCGCGCCCCGTGGTTCGGAACCAGAATTCGGGTTCACCAACTGCGCCGCGCTACCGCTGGGCCGGCCGAGGCTGCAGCCAGGAACCGCCCGGCACTGACGCCGGGGGCAAGCACCCGCGTCGGCAGGAAGGCAAGACGGCAGGTTGCTCCGATGAGGCACGACATGAGGTTGCTCCGCGGAAGATCCCGTAGAGTACCGCCGATCCTTCGATAGCGCGCGCTCGAGGGGCCGACTTGACAGCGCCGAGTCGAGCCGCCACGTTGAACAGCGTTCAGCCACCGATCACCGTTCAGTATGGGTCGCCCATGGGCATCCGCGAACGCCAGGAGCGCGAGAAGGACGCCACCCGCCGAGCCATCCTCGACGCCGCCCGTGCGCTCTTCGTCCAAGAGGGCTTCGCCAACATCAGCATCCGGCGGATCGCCGAGCGGGTCGAGTATAGCCCCGCGGCCATCTATACGTATTTCCCCAGCAAAGACGAGATCCTCTGCGCCCTCGCGCAGGAAGGGTTCGAGCTCCTCGGCGCGCACCGCTCCCGGCGCGGGCTCGACCAGCTCGAGCCGCTCGACGCGATTCGGGCCGTCTTTCGCCGCCTCTACCAGTTCAGCAAGGACCAGCCGGAGTACTT
Source organism: Gemmatimonadota bacterium (assembly GCA_039933355.1). Lineage (GTDB taxonomy): Bacteria > Gemmatimonadota > Gemmatimonadetes > Gemmatimonadales > GWC2-71-9 > SHZU01. The sequence goes on from JBDTOH010000021.1 coordinate 20,187, forward strand.
CGCGCTGATGTTCTTCGAGCGGTCGATTCCGCGGCTCGCTCGGGAACATCCTCACTTCGAGGAGATTCTGGAGCAGAGGCGCAAGCTGATGGCCGTGCTCGACCGCTGTGCGGACGGCAAGCTGTTTCCGGCCTCGGTGTCGTCGCTCGCGATATTCCGAGTCGTGTCCATGGGTCTCTTCGGCGTGATTGCGCTCCGGCTCGCTGGCAGGCTGTTGGACCGCGTCGCCGACCGCCTCGCCGCCGACACGGTGGAAGCCGCGATCGCGGGGCTCCGAGCCGGAAGCCATGTCTCCTATCGCGCCGACCTCGACGCAACCTTCTCTCGACCTCTCACACTTCGCCGCCTCGAGCCACCGATTCGCGGTACCGCTCGAACCCGAGTCCGGGATCAGGTCCGATGATCCACATTCGATTCGTTCACGCCGCTGTTTTCGTCGTCGGTCTCGCCGCTTGCGGGCCCAAGACGCTCACGCTCACCGGTGTCGTCACCACGAACGACGTCATCGTGAGCCCTCAAGTCACCGGTCAGCTCGGCAGCCTCAGCGTGGTCGAAGGCGACACCGTCATCGCCGGCCAGCTGCTCGGCGTGATCGTCCCGGATGAGCTCCGAGCCGACAGCGCCTACGCCGCTGAGAACGCGGCCGGCTTCTCAGCGCAGGTGGACCAGGCCGCTGCGACGGCCCGCTGGCAGGCGCAGCAGACCAAGGACCAGATCAAGCAGGCGGAAGCAAACGCCGCCTCCGCGGCCGCGGCGGAAACCGCCGCCGTCGCGGACGCGGAGATGGCTGAGCTCACGTACAAGCGGACCGAAGCGCTCGCGAAACAGGGCTTGGAGACGCCCCAGCTGCTCGATCAGGCACGCACCGCCACCCATGCCGCCCAGGCGCGGAAGGAAGCAGCCGCGAAGCAAACCGAGGCGGCCACCGCGGCGGTGGCGCTCGCCCGGTCGGACCTCGAGCAGAATGCGGTCCGCCGGAGCCAGCTCGCGAACAGCCGATCCGCGTTAGGCGCAGCCTCGGCCCAGCGCGCCAAGGCGGGCGTTCGCCTCGGCTACGCCGAGCTCCGCGCCCCGATCAGTGGGGTCGTGGACGTCCGGGCCGCCCGGCCGGGTGAGGTGGTGACCGCCGGCCAGCCGGTCGTCACCCTCATCAATCCCGACGATCTCTGGGTCCGAGGCGATGTCGAGGAGTCCTACATCGACCGGGTCCGCCTCGGCGACACCCTGACGATCCGGCTTCCCTCCGGTGCCGAGCGCCGCGGCGTCGTGTTCTTCCGCGGCGTCGATGCCGGCTACGCGACCCGCCGCGACGTGAGCCGCACCAAGCGCGACATCAAGACCTTCGAAATCCGCCTCCGCACGGACAACAAGGACCGGAGACTGGCCGTCGGTCAGACCGCGTATGTTCTCCTTCCGGTCAAGTAGCCGGTCCCATGCCCGCCATCGACGTACAGGCCATCGTCAAGCGCTTCGGCGAGTTCACCGCGGTGAACGGCGTCAGCTTCACGGTCGCGGACGGCGAGATCTTCGGTCTGCTCGGGCCAAACGGGGCCGGGAAGTCGACGCTGATTCGGATGCTGGTTACCCTCCTGCCTCCGACCGCGGGCACCGCGTTGGTCGGCGGGTTCGACATCAGGAACCAACAGGACGAGGTTAGGCGGCTGATCGGCGTCATTCCGCAGGCGATGACGAGCGACCTCGAGCTGTCGGTCCGCGAGAATCTCCTCATCTACGCCAAGCTCTACGGCGTGCCGCGCGAGCGGCGCAAGCGGCTGATGGACGAATTGCTCGCGGCCGTCGAGCTGACCCAGTGGGCCGACCAGCAGGTCCGCAAGCTCTCCGGCGGGATGCGGCGGCGGGTCGAGATTGCCCGCGGCCTCGTGCACGAGCCGAAGATCTTCTTTCTCGACGAGCCGACCACCGGGCTCGATCCGGTGTCACGGGTAGCGGTATGGGAGATGCTCCGGAAGATTAAAGCCGAGCGAGACCTGACGATCCTGATCACGACCCACTACATGGACGAGGCGGATAAGCTGTGCGACCGGATCGCCATCGTGGACCATGGTGAGCTCAAGGCGCTCGACTCGCCGATCAAGCTCAAAGCGTCGATCCCCGGGAAGAACGTGCTGGAGGTGAGCGTCTCGAGCGTGCCGGACGGCTGGGCCGAGCGACTCGCCGCCTTGCCGCACGTAGAGAGCGTGACTCCGCACGACAACCTGTTCCGGCTCGCGTCGGGCAACGGCCCCGTCACGACGCTCGCGCTGATGCAGGCGGCCGCGGACGTCGGCATCACGATCCAGTCGCTCTCGGTCCAAAGTACGACTCTGGACGACGTCTTCGTGCACTACACCGGGCGGGCATTGCGCGATGCGTTGCAGGAGACGACCACGAACGACTACTCCCACGTGAGGCGCTGAGCCATGCACCGCGCCTGGGCCATCATCGAACGGGAGCTCCGCCGGTTCCGGCGGAGCCCGACCCTGATCGTGATCTCGCTGCTCTTTCCGATCGTGCAGCTCGTGATCCTGGGCTATGCATTCGGCGGAAATGTACGGCACCTGAAGGTGGCGCTCGTCGACCAGGACCGCGGGGTTCCGGCCGTGCGCATCAAGGAGCTCGGAAGCGCCATCGCCGCCAACGCCGGCACCTTCGAGCTCGTCGAGTACGCCGACCTCGGCACGGCGATCACCGACCTGCGGAATGGGCGGGTGAACGGTGTGCTGACAATCCCGGGCGGCTATTCCCGCCGGGCGCTCCGCCATGCGGACCCCCGGGTTGCGCTGATCGAGGACAATACCGACAACTTCGTGTCGGCCACGTTAGGTGGGTCCATGGCGAGCTTGGTCGGCGCCCTCAACCGGCCCAGCGCCGACCCTCGAGTCCCGGGCGAGGTCAGTCTCGACGTGGTCGAGATCTACCCGTACGTGCCGTACATCCAGTACCTGCTCCCCGGGTCGGTCGTGATGTCGATCTTCATGATGGTGATGATCGGCGGCGGCATCATCTTCATCGACG
>JBDTOH010000022.1:0-23035 GCA_039933355.1 Gemmatimonadota bacterium
GCCGTCCGATGTCGCGGAAGGCCAGATAAACTGTCCATGATCCAAACGTTTGGTGCAGGGCGTGGAGCCTCGTCGCCCCGATCCCCGGCACCAGGGCCAGGGTCAGGTACGCGAAGCGTTCGTCACTCGTCATCCCACTCCTCCGGGTCGCTCTCGATGCCATCGGTTTCGGTTCGATCCTCCGCTCGCTCAGCCTCGACGAGACGCCATACCGCCTGGATGAACTCTTCGAGGCCGAGCCGTCCCGCCGCCGAAACGGTCAGGACGGCAATCGCCTCGGGTGCGTCGATTTCGGGAACGGTCGCGTCGTCCGGTAGCAAGTCCCGCTTGGAAAGGACGACCATGTGGGGCTTGGCATACAGCGCTTCGCTGTGAAGGCGGACCTCGTTCCGGAGCTGTCGATACGTCTGGTTCGGGTCCGGAGAATCCAGCGGAACGAGGAAGGCGAGGACGCGGGTCCGCTCGACATGGCGGAGAAACTGGAGGCCGAGCCCTTTGCCGAGATGCGCCCCTTCGATGATGCCGGGAATGTCGGCGACGACGAAGCTCCTGTGGCCGGACAGCCCGACGACGCCGAGGTTCGGCTCGAGCGTGGTGAAAGGATAGTCTGCGATCTTCGGGCGGGCGGCAGAGATCACCGATAGCAGCGTGCTCTTGCCGGCATTCGGCTCGCCGACCAGTCCGACATCGGCGATCAGCTTGAGCTCGAGCTCGAGCTCGACCTCCTGACCCGCCTGCCCCGGCTCCCATTCTCGCGGGGATTGATGGGTGGCGGTCGCGAAGCGGGAATTGCCCCGCCCGCCGCGCCCGCCTTTGGCAACCCGAATGGTGTCGCCGCTCCGGAGGATCTCGCCTAACGGTGTGCCCGTTCTGGTGTCGCGGATGACCGTCCCCGGCGGAACCGGCAGCGTGATGTCGGAGCCCGACGCCCCGGTCTTGTTCTTTCCTTTTCCGTGCTCGCCGCGTTCCGCGTTCCACTGGGTCCTGTAGCGGTAATCGAGGAGCGTGGAGAGGTTGGAGTCGGCGGTGACAAAGACGCTCCCGCCGTGCCCGCCGTCGCCGCCGTCCGGGCCTCCCTTCGGCACGTACTTGAAGCGGGCGAACGAGCACGCGCCGGAGCCTCCGACGCCCGCCGCGACCTTGACGATCGCGCGATCGATGAACGTCATGGCCGAATCCTTCCCCAGAGCGCTTCGGCGGCAGCGGTCTCAGCGGGTCCCGTGTCCGGAAGAGCGAGCGCGAGCACCCGGTCGAGCGACGGAACCGAGGCGCCGATATTGAGCGCGCCGCGGAGATGCGAGTGGAGCTGCCGCTCCGCGCCTAACACGGAGACCTGGGCGATCACGCAGTATTCGCGGCGCAGGAGGTCGAGCCCCGCCCGCCCCAGCGTGCGCCCATATCCCTCGGTGACCATCCAGGCGTCCATCGCCGGATGAAGCGCTCTCACGTTCGCGCGAAGCTTGTCATAGCCGCCGCCATAGACTGCTCGGCAGACTTCGGCGCCCCGCGCGAGCCAGGCAGGCACCTGAGAAAAATCGGCTCCGTCTTCGAGCGAGTCGGCGGCGGCGGCGGCCACCGCGCGCCAGACCTGGGCGCCGGTCAGGGCGCGAGGATAACCGACCATGAGGATCGACTGCAGGATCAGCTCGTCGGCCCAGAGGCGCGGCCCGCCGCTCGCCAGGTACGCCGCGGCGCGCTCGCGTCCGAGCGCCTCACGACCGGTGGCGATGGCGCTCGCGAACCGGACCAGGGCCTCGGTCGGCGAATCGAGATTCATGCTCGGACGGTAATCGACAACGGGCTGGTTTGAATCACCGAATGACTGCATCAGGTGTCCAAGAAACGCACCGAGCCGGCTGCACGCACGACTCCGGTCGGCTCACCACGGGTGTTCTCGATTGTGGGCGCCGCGTACTCACCCAGCGTCTCCAGCCGAGCCAATCCACCGCAGGGATCGCCAAACTGAACGAGTAGTTGACGAATGACCGCTAGCAGCGCGATGCCGGCGCTCCGGAAGTCGCCGTCCTCCACCTTGATCGAAAGCCCCAATCCATGCCCAGGGATCGTCGCACTGTACACCCCTTCGGCGCCGACTTTCGCGAACACCTCGCCCGGCCAGGCGAGCATGAGATCGGTGCAGAGCCGCCGAGTGCCGGCAATCAGCTGCGGGTGATCCAGGATGATCCGGCGGAGCAGTGCCGCCGCGGATTCTTTCGATCCACCGAACCGCGCGTAGGCAGTAGCCATAGCCCGCAGCGGCAGACCGTAACAGACCGTGGTGCAGCCGTCCACGGTGCAGACGATCTCCTCGCGCGGGAGGCCCGTCCACCGCTCGACCGACGTCAGCAGCCGGGTCTGCACCGGATGCCCGAGCCGCTGGTAGCCGGCGAGCGGCCAGCTGTGATGGCGGGCGAGCGCGAGCATGCCGGTGTGCTTTCCGGAGCAATTGCTCCAGATGGGCGTCATCGTGATCCGGTCGCGAATGACCTCGCGTTCGATCTCACGGCCGAGCGGGGGATGTGGACCGCAGGCAAGCTGATCTTCGGTCGCGTCGATCTTGGCGAGGAAGCCCGCGGCAACCCGGCGATGAATCGGCTCGCTCGAATGCGACGCGCAGGCCAGCGCCAGCTCGTCGTCGGAGAGACCAAACCGGTCGACTACGCCGTCTTCGAGAAGCGGGAGCGCCTGGAACGGCTTCGCGGCCGAGCGCCAGAACGTGATCAGGCCGGGCTCGCCCGCGGCCGCGACGAGGCGGCCGGTCGCATCCACCACCGCAGCCGAAACCCGATGCACCGACTCGACCATCGGGCCGCGGGTCACTTCGATTCGAAGAGGATCCATGATGCGGGAAACATAAGGGGTTACATTGGTCGCGTGAGATTCCTTCTGCTCGCGGCCATGCTGATCGCCGCGCTTCCCGCGGGCGCTCGCGCCCAGGCGTCGCCTTACATTCCGCTCGACCATCCGCTGCTGCCGCTCGCTGAGTACCTCATCAATCGCGGCGACATCGAAGATCCGTCCCCGATGATCCGGCCATTCCGGCGGAGCGACTTGCTCCGGGTGATCACGGACGCAAAGCTCGACACGGCCACCGCGCCGGGCCGCGTGGCTCTCACGCTCACTCGTGCGTTCACGGACCGCTCCGAAGACGCGTGGTGGCGGGTGGCGCCGCGGGCCGGAGTCGAGGCGTTCTCCTGGGGCAGGCGCGACCCGCTTCGGCCGGCCGGATCCGGCGGGGCTCGGCCCTATGTGGACGCGACGTTCGAGGGACGCTTCGGCCCGCTCGTTCTCGCGACCCGGCCCGCTTGGGAGAACCGGCTCAAGCTCGATCCCGACTGGCGCGGGCGGGACATTCAACAGACGAAGAGCGCCGCCTATCGATTTATCGAAGGGTACATCTCGGCCCAATTCAAATGGGCTCGGCTCTTCTACGGCCAGATGCCGCGCAATTGGGGCCCGGCCGAGGTCGACGGGCTGGGTATCGCCGGGTACGCGTATCCGCGGAGCGACATCGGATTCGACGTGATGCTCCACGATTTGCAGCTGAACGTGGTGGGCACCGAGATCTCGAGCATGACGGACTCGAGCGGAGCGGCGATCCACCGCTACTTCGTCGCGCACAGACTGAACCTGCGGGTCAAGCACAACCTGAACCTGGCCATCTGGGAAACCGGCGTGCTGGCGGGAAAGAACGGATCCTTCGACCCTTACTTCCGCAACCCGCTCGTCTTGATGTCCTTTCCGCTCCAGTTCGGGCTCGCAGACAACCGGAACACAATCATCGGTGGCGATTTCGAATGGCGGCCGCGACGAGGCCTCTTGATTCAAGCTCAGGCGATGATCGACGACATGCTGCGGCACAAGGCCGACCCCAACGGCACCGGGGAGCCGTCCCATCCAGGACGGTTTGCGGGCTCGCTCGCGGTCGCGGGCCGCCTGGGCGGGCGCGCGATGTGGCGGGGCACTTTTCAACTGGTGAACAGCCTCGCCTACCAGACGATCAAGCAGGAAGAGCGATTCATCGACAACGGGCTCGGAATCGGCCCGTCGTTCGTCGACTACTACAAAGCCGCGCTTTCTGTGTCGGTCCCGGTCGGGAACCGCTGGCTGGTTGCGCCGGAGCTCGCGCTGCTCCGCCAGGGCCAAGGAACCATCGACGCGCCGTTTCCTTCCGGCCAAGCCTACGCAGATACGCCCGAGCTGTTCATCGGTACGGTCGAGACGACGCGGCGTCTCGGGGTGAAAGCCACCGGCTCCTACCGAGGAGTCAGCCTGCAGGGCTCGACCGGCCTCAATCTCCTCCGCAACGCCGACCACGTGCCGGGCCGGAATGACCACCGGTTCGAAGCCCATCTCCTGCTCTCGATCGGCGCCGATTTCCGCGGTGCGCTCAAATGAAGCACCGGGTAACGCCCTCCGCTCCGCCCATGACGCGGGAGCGGCTGACCGCACTGCTCGACCGAATGAAGGGCCGGCTGATCGTTGTCGTCGGCGACGTGATGCTCGATCGGTACCTGATCGGCGACACCGACCGGCTCTCACCCGAGGCGCCCGTGCCTGTCGTCACGATCCGCGAGTCCCGCTCGGCGTTAGGCGGTGCCGGCAATGTGGCCGCCAATGTCGCCGCTCTCGGCGCCAAGGCCCGCCTCGCGGGGATTCTGGGCGATGACGACAACGGCGCGCTGGTCCGGGCGGAGCTGGTCGCGAAGGAGATCGACGAGCGGTCCCTCGTGGCGGTGGCCGGCCGGCCCACCACCACCAAGACCCGAGTCGTCGCGCGGGGCCAGCAGGTGGTTCGGATCGATGAGGAGGTGGACCTGCTCCTCGACGAGGCCGATCAGGAACGGCTCCTCGAGCGGGTCCTCGCGGCGATCCCGGGCGCCGACGCGCTCGTGCTCGAGGACTACAACAAGGGTGCCCTCTCGGCGCCGCTCATCAGCGGGGCGATCGCCGCCGCGCGGCGCGCCGGCGTCGCCATCGTCGTCGACCCCAAGTACCGGCATTTCTTCGAGTTCGGCGGCGCGACGGTCTTCAAGCCGAACCGGCGCGAGCTCGAGTCGGCGTTAGGCGCGTCGGTGGATATCGAGCGCGACTCCAACGCGCTGGTCGGAGCGCTCGAGCGGCTCGCGGTCGACAATCTGCTCTTGACGCTCGGCTCGGACGGGATGGTGCTGGTCACAAAGGACGGCGCGACAATGCACATCCCGAGCCTCGCCCGTGAGGTATACGATGTCTCCGGCGCCGGCGACACGGTCACCGCATGGCTCGCGACTGCGCTCGCCGCGGGAGCATCGGTCCGCGAAGCCGCGCACCTCGCCAACTATGCGGCGGGCATCGAAGTGGCCAAGGCCGGCGTCGCCACGGTGTCGGCGGCCGAAGTGCTCGCGGACCACGACGAGCGGCACGATGCGATCGGGAGACTGCGGCGCGGAGGGCTTCTTTAGAGGACGGGAGACGGGGGACTGGGAGAAGCCGTTAGGGGGAGATCATCTGCTCGAAATAGATCAGAGGGGTAACTGGGAAGGACACGCGGCCTACTTCTGCGAGCCCACACTTTCGATAGAACTTGCTCGCGCCGGCGTCCGCATCGTAGCAGTCGAGGCGGATGGCGCCGGCCGGCCACAGTTTGACGATCTGCTTCGCCTCCTCGAGACAGAGCCGGCCGATACCCTGGCGCTGCATCGCAGGGGCGACGGCCATAGAGGTGAGATACAGCGGGCGCTCGCAGGGCGTGAAGTATTTCGGATCGATGGCCCAGGGCTTCTTCGTGGCAAGCTGGAAGCTCGCGATCACCCCGTCGTGCTTCTTGGCGATGTAGATGCTCGCCGTCCTCAGATTGTTCAACACTCCCCTCTCCGACCCTTCCGAAGACCAATGGCCCGTGCCGAACCGGCACGTGAGCTCGCGGGCAACAGCCGCGCCGAGCGCGGCGATAGCAGGCGCGTCGGCGGGGGTTGCAAGCTCGAGGATCAAGGCCGCGTGCAAGGCGGCAAGGCGGCAAGGCGGCAGGGCGGCAGGTAACCCCGCTTCCAATCGCTGTTCGTAGGACTCAGCACGCATGGTTGCATCGAGAGCTTCGTTTACCTTTCCTTGCCGCCTTGCCGCCTTGCCGCCTTGCCGCCTTGCCGCCTTAGTTGGACATGCTCCCGATCTTCTTCGCCTCGCCGTCCGCATGGGCCAAGTGGCTTGCGGCCCACCACGACACCGAGACTGAGCTGCTCGTCGGATTCTATAAGAAGGGCTCCGGCCAGCCAAGCATAACGTGGCCGGAATCGGTCGACGAGGCGCTCGCGTACGGGTGGATCGACGGCGTTCGCCGGAGTCTCGACGAGACCAGTTACACCATCCGCTTCTCGCCGCGCCGGCCGCGAAGCAAATGGAGCGCGGTCAACGTCAAGCGTATCGGCGAGCTGATCAAGCTCGGGAAGGTGCGACCCGCCGGGCTCCGAGCGTTCGAGCAGCGCGTCGCCCGGGGGACCGAGACGTACTCCTACGAGCAGCGCCACACGATTAGCCTGCCGCCGGCGTACCAACGGAAGCTCCGTGCCGACCCGGAAGCGTGGAAGTTTTTCGGGACGCAGCCGCCCGGGTATCAGAAGATCGTGACCTGGTGGGTGATGAGCGCAAAGAAAGACGAGACGAGGCTCCGTCGGCTGGCGCAGCTCATCGCCGACTCAGCGAGCGGCCGGCGAGTCGGCGTGGTGACGCTCAAACCAAAGGCGTCGTGACTGCTGTGTAGTCGGCGGTCAGCGGACGGCGCAAGGCGGAGTGAAGTCCCGAACCTTTGCCGCCTTCCCTAACCCGACGAACGTGATCGTCACCATATGATTCCGGCAGCCCCCGTTGAGAAAGACCACGCGGCTCGTGTCGCCGGTTCGGCGGCCTTTCATCGCAACGAGAGGGCCGAGGACGCTGAACGATCCGGAGTCTTGGGCGGCCCGCTCGAGGACGAACGCGAGGGCTGCCGGGGACGCGAGCCGCTTGAGTCTCCCTGAGTCGCGCGCTACAGCGGCCTCGAAGAATTCCCGCGCCGGTTTTTCGAACTGATCCCAGGGGCTCGAGACCGAGTACAGTCCGAGCAGCCACCAACCGATCGCTCCGGCAGCAAGGATGCCCGCGGAGACGGCTAGGACACGCTGAACCTTTGGTTGCGGCATGAGGAGTCTCGGCGTCGATCGAGCAGGTCGTTCCGAGATTGGAAATGTCGTTGCAGCGAAGCCAATGTCATTCCGAGCGCCGCGAGGAATCTACGTCGCGGAGCCCGGACGCCGCGAGCTAGATCCCTTGCTCCGCTCGGGTTGACAACGTGTGAGGCTGCGCTCGGGATGACGGAGCGGTTGGCAGGGCGGCGACTGGACATGGGCGATGAGGGGCTCGAACCCCCGACCTCTGGTATGTGAGACCAGCGCTCTAACCAGCTGAGCTAATCGCCCCGGGGGCGATAGTCTAAACCCGGCGACTCCCCTCGGGCAAGCTGACCCATGCCTTCCATCCCTTTCCCGTCTTCGCCGAATCGCCGGTAACCTAGTCGAATGAGCCGCCTCGCCCGTCTCGTCGCCGTTCTTGCCGTGAGCGCGCCGCTCGGCGCTCAGGTGGCGGTTCATTCGACGGCCGAGGCCGGTTTTGACCCGTCCGCACCTCTGGCGGGGATTCGCCGTGCCGCCGGCTGGAACCTCCAGACCAACTACAACCTCGTCCTCAAGCTCGCCGGATCCCGCCTAACGGTAGGCGGGTGAGCCAACGCCGAGCTTTCGCCACAACGGGCTCGACGAGCCGCCGGGAGCGCGACGGGACATGGCGAACGGTGGCAACCGACGACGACGAGGAAGTCGTCGTGCAAGCGGGCCGGCCGAGGGCCGGAAAGGGTTTCGAGTGGACCGCGATCGTCTCGCGGCCGACCCCGGCTCGGGACCGCTTCCGGCTCGTGGGCCGCGGCGCGGGCCGCGACCGCCTAACCACGCCTCCGCTGGCCGGATGCCCGCGGGCAACGAGCCGTCCGATATCTGACAGGGCCATTCGCGCGTGTCGAGACCCGACAACACTGCGGAGCCGTCCCACCGGTTCCGACCGGCCCGCTCCGCCAGACAACGCGACAGCCAATAGTCAAAGGACGCGACACCCGGCTACCAATCGCCGGCGTCCCAATAGTGTGATCTCGAAGTAGTTACCCCGTCTCGCGCCAACCTTTGCAGCCTCCGATCTCGACACCTCGAGGCAAAAGGGTCCCCGAGTTGCTTCTCCAGTAACTCGAAGTCTCCCGGTCTCCACGACGCAGGAGGTATCCCGTGAGCCGTACCGGCCACCGCAGGGCAGAACGCCCGCACCTGACATGCTGTCGTGAGCCTTTACCGCAGGTTGGAAGGAACGCATGATGTCGCAAGCTCCATCAGCTCGTTACTGGAAGGGTGCGCTTGCCGTTGCCGGCGCACTGGCCGTGTTTGGATGCGGCTCGAATGCTTTCGCTACGGACCCCGTCACCGACCCGGCCGCGCCGGCGCCGTCGCTGTCGCAGGGCGGCGGGAATGGTCACCATGGGGGCCGCCGAATCGACCGGTGCAAGCCGCAGCAATCGGAGAAGGTGACGGATCGGATCGGCATCGTCGGCGGGACGATCCGGTTCGGACGCAATCAGATCACCATCCCCCCGGGCGCGCTTTCGAAGACGGTCACCATCACCGCTGAGGTCGTGGCCGACTCCACCAACTCGGTGCGGTTCGAGCCGCACGGCCTCGTCTTCGCAAGGGCCGTGATCCTGAAGCTCCGCTACGACGGATGCACGCAGAGCAGCGCGGGCACCCACGAGATCGTCTACACGGACGACAACCTGAACGTCCTCGAGGAGCCGTTCTCGATCGATCGCGTGACCGACCGCTCCGTCGAAGGCGAGATCTGGCATTTCTCCCGGTACGCGGTCGCGTGGTAGTCTCGATGTCCACCTCTAATAGCAGCGGAACCGAGCGAGGTCTCCGCCCCGACGGCAGAGTGCTGTCGGCTCTCGATCACCTGCACGCAGGGCGTCAGCACGACCGCGCTGCTCGGCTCGACCAGGCCGCAGCCTCGTATGAGGCGGCCCTCGATGCCAACACGGGTGACCCCGCCATCGACGCGGAGGCGCTCCGGCATCTTGCGATCGTTCGCGTGTTACAGAGCCGTCCTGTCGAAGCCGAGGCGCTGTGCCGCCGAAGCATCAACCTGAGCCGTCCCCTTGGTGATACGTCCCTCGTCGCCCTCGGCCTCAACGCCCTCGGCGGAATCTGTCTCGAGCGCGGCGAGCTCGATCAGGCGAAGGTCGCATTTGAAGAAGCCGGCGCGCTCGACGTGTCCGACAAGGACCTCGCGGCCCGGATCGAGCAAAATCTTGGCATCATCGCGAACGTCCGGGGCCAGTGGACCGTTGCCCGGACCCATTACACCAAGTCGCTCGCGGCATTCGAGCAGACCGGCGACGCACACGGTGCCGCCGTCGCGCACCACAACCTCGGCATGATCAGCGCCGATCGCGACGAGTGGGACACCGCCCACCACCATTACACCGAAGCCCGGCGGCTCGCTCACCAGAGCGGCGACGTCCGGCTCTACGGGCTCTGCAATCTCAACAGCGCCGAGGTGTCTCTCGCGCGTCAGCTCTACGCGCAGGCCCGCGAGGAAGCGGAGTCGGCGTTCACCACCTTCCATCACGCGGGCGCCACCATCGACGAGGCCGACGCGTGCCGCGTGCTCGGTGTCGTCTGCCGCGAAACCGGCCGGCTCGCGCTGGCCGAGACGTATCTGATGTCGGCGCTGTCGCTGACTGTTCCAACCGGTTCGGCTGTAAGCCGAGCCGAAGTGTGCCGGGATCTCGGCCTGGTGTGCCTCGAGACCGGGCGAGAGCAGGAAGCACTCAAATGGCTCGCAGAAGCGGAACAGCTATTCATCGCAGCAGGCCTCGTCCATGAGGTCGTAGGACTCCAGCCCAAGCTCATCGCCTTGCGCGTTGCGTAGAGTGCCTCGCCGACCGGCTCGAACTGAGCCGGCCCGGCAGGCGGGATCGAGCGATCGAGTCTGAGCTAAGATGTGAGCGAGACGATGGTTAGATAGGCACGTCCGAGTAGGGCCATCAGCGGAGTCCGATCCACGAAATGGTGGCACTGCAGTTGCCGTCTTGGAATCGGATTCGAGCGACTGTAGCCTGGGACGACCGGAAGACAGCCTTAAGCCTGATGACCCGCGCCGTAACAACCCCTCTTCCCCGAGACACTGGGCCCACGCCCGCGGGTGCGCTCGCGGCGGCGTTGAGCCTCGACAAGAGCGGAAAGACCGCGGAGGCGGCCGCGGCGTATCAGGACATCCTGGAATCCAGCCGGGCCGCGGGCTCGCGGGCGGTCGAGGCGGAGACGCTGCGCCGCCTCGCCGTGATCCGCCACCATCAGGGCGACATTCACTCCGCCGTCGAGCTCTGCCGGAGCAGCTTCGAGGTCGCGACCGGTGCGGATGACCGCCACCTCGCGGCGGAAGCGCTCAACACGCTCGCCGGAATCACATTCGAGACCGGCGAGATCGAGCAGGCGCGGTCCCTCTTCCTCGAAGCGCAGCGCCTCGGGTCGGATTCGCCCGCGTTATGGGGCCGCATCGAGCAGAACCTCGGCATTCTGGCCAACATCCAGGGAGACTGGAGCCTCGCGCGGGAGCACTACATCAAGTCGCTCGCGGCCTTCGAGCAGGCCGGGGACGAGCGCGGCTCCGCGATTGCTTTCCACAACCTCGGAATCATCAGCACCGACCTCAAGTCCTGGGACGACGCCGACCGCTACTACCGGCGCAGCCATGAGATCGCGTCGCGTTTGGGTGAGCGCCGGCTCCAGGGCTTGGGGCGGCTCAATCAGGCGTTCTCGCTGCTCCAGCGCGAGCGATACGCCGACGCGCTGACGATGGCGGAAGAAGCGCTCCGAGTGTTCGACGAGATCGGCTCGCCGATGGACAAGGCAGAAGGGTACCGGGTGATCGGCGCGGTGTACCGGCAGACGGGCCGCCCGCTCCTCGCCGAGGCGAGGCTGTCGAGCGCCATCAAGCTCGCGCGCGAAACCGGGTCGGTGCTCGGCGAGGCGGAGTCCGCCCGCGAGCTCGCGCTGCTCTACCGGACGCTCGGCCGGAACAAGGAAACGCTCGATCTCCTTAATCAGTCGCACGGGCTCTTCGGCCGACTCGACGCCCGGCGCGACATGATCGACGTCAACGCCAAGGTCGACCATCTCGAGGACACGTTCGGCGCGGTGGTGCGGGACTGGGGCCAGTCGATCGAATCCGCAGACAGCTACACGTACGGTCACTGCGAGCGGGTCGCGGCCTATGCGGGAGTCGTCGCGGCCGACCTCCACCTCGACGCGCTGACGCTGAAAACGATCCGGTTCGGCGCGTACCTCCACGACCTGGGGAAGGTCCGGGTCCCCCACGAAGTCCTCAACAAGCCGGGCCGCCTAACGCCGGAGGAGTTCGACATCATCAAGCAGCATCCGGCCTGGGGCCTCGACATGCTCGAAGGCGTCGAGTTTCCCTGGGACATCAAGCCGATCATCCGGTCGCACCACGAGCGTTACGAGGGGGGCGGCTATCCGGACGGCCTCGTGGGCGACGCGGTGCCGCTCAACGCGAATATCATCTGCGTCGCCGACGTGTGGGACGCGCTGACGACGACCCGGAGCTACCGGCCGGCGATGACGACTGAGCAGGCGATGGAGCAGATGCAGAAGTCGCGAGGGTGGTGGCGGGCGGATGTGTTCGCGGCGTTCGAGCACGCGGTGCCGGCGATGACGGACCAGCAGCTTAGGTAGGGCGGCAGGGCGGTAGGACGGTAAGACGGTAAGACGGTAGGACGGTAGGACGGTAGGTTACTCCCAGGCCCGCCAAGACCGCCCTGGTGGCGTGGTCCGGGGTCGTCCTAGACCGCGATACCCGCACATGATACCGTCCTACCGTCCTGCCGCCTTACCGCCTTACTTCAGCCTAAACCCATACCCGACCGTCAGCGCCAGAACCCGGTTCTTCACGCTACCGCTCGGGGTGCTGCCATCGATCGAGCTGAGGCCGAGATCGTAGCGAATTCCGAGCGTCAGCCGGTTGAAATCGAGGCCGCCTCCGATCACTGCGCTGAAGTCGGTGCTCTTGATCTCCAGCCCGAGGTCCTTGCAACCCACCGATGCGGAGGTGCTCCCGCTCGAGACGGTGGCCTTGCAGCTCGCCTTGACTCCGAGCTGCGGTCCAACGAAGAGTCGCGCGGCCGCCTTCCCTGCGCCGCCCGCGGGGATGAGGAGATTGAACAGCAGCGGCACCTTGACGTAGTCGAGCTTCAACGTCCCGGTCACGTTGCTGTCGAAAGACTTCGCTCCCTGCTGAGAGAAGAGCACCTCCGGCTCGACCGCGAAGGTCTTGCTCACACCGAATCGCGCAAAGACGCCCGCGAGGAACCCGGTTCGGGTTTTCGCACCGTCGACGTCGCTGCCGCCGAGCTTGGCGAAGTTGACCCCTGCCATGATTCCGAAGGTGCTTGCCTTCCCTTGGGCGAGCGCGGGATGGGCACCGGCGGACGAGACGCAAACGAGTCCGATCACGAGAGATTTCGACACGCGGTTCATTGATGGCCCTCCACAATCAAAGAAATCAGCGTACTCGACTACGGTGGTACGCCGAATAGTGCCACCGTTAGGCCTGGATCGCCAGAAGGCTGCACGACAGCATGCCGGGCGTTAGGCGGATCGGCGGACCACCCGCGCGTCACGGCGGGGAACTACGCGGGACCGCTCGACTGGGTCCCCGGGGCAGGGCGTGAAACGGCGAGATCCGGCCGTTGATCGCCCGGCGCGCTCGTTGAAGGGGTGCCCTGCCCTGTGAACGACCGGGTCAGGACGCCGATCGAAGGGGGCAGCCGGTCGACGCGGCAAAGTCGGCCGGGTGATCGTCGGGCCGGCCCGGTGGAGGACCGGTCAGGGCATTGATGCAACGGGAAGGCCGACGAAAGAGACGGTCAACTCGTTGAAGGATCGGGCCGGGCGATCGGAGAACCGGGTCAGGGCGTTGACGTGATGGGCAGGCCGATGAAAGGGGCGGTCAGCCCGTTGAAGGGCCGGGTCAGCCGACTGGAGGGCCGGTCAGGGCGTTGACGTGATGGGCAGGCCGATGAAAGGGGCGGTCAGTCCGTTGAAGGATCGGGGCGGCCGGTTGGAGGACCGGGTCCGGCCGTTGATGTGTCGGGCAGCCCGTCGAAAGCGGCGGTCAGCCCAATGAAGGATTGGGTCGGCAGATCGGAGGACCGGGTCAGCGCATTGATGTAACGGGCAGCCCGTTGAAAGAGCCGATCAGCCCGTTGATGAACCGGGCCGGCGGGCGTACGACGGCGTCAGCGCGGTGATGAGGGGGGTCGGCCGATTGAAGGGGTGTGTCGGGGCGTTGAGTAAACGGGCGAGCCGCGAGCATGCGGAAATACGAGTGGGCCCTCTGGGATTCGAACCCAGGACCTACGGATTATGAGTCCGCTGCTCTAACCGACTGAGCTAAGGGCCCGATAAGGCCTGACAATATACTGGGAGGTGCTCAGGCCCGGAGTGCCGCCACTTTGGTCCGCCGCGGGGGCAGAGACGCCGACTTCGCGGCGATGGCCGTCGAACGTAGAATTGACCGAGGCGGCCCGGATCGAGCGTCTCCCAGTGAGACGCCTACACGTGGCTAGCCCGACTAGGATGTCACGTTGAGACTTGGTTCGAGCATGGACAATTATGAGTTCTGCGCGCAGTGGGTCGTGCAGCGGAGACCCGGAACGGGTGTCCGCGTCCTCGACTATGGTTGCGGCGCCGGAGAGATCGTCGCGGAGCTCCGGCGCCGTGCTATCGATGGGTTCGGGTGCGATGTCTTCTACGAGGGAGGAGATGCGTCGAGGTCGGTCGATCCAACTCTACTCGAAGACATCATCAAGAGGATGGACGGAAACACTATTCCATTCGAGAGCGCGTCGTTCGACTTTGTGACGAACAACCAGGTGATGGAGCACGTCGAGGATCTCGATGCTGTCCTCGCTGAAATTCACCGAGTGCTGAAGCCCGGCGGCACCGTGCTGAGCCTCTTCCCCGACAAGGGCGTTTGGCGCGAAGGACACTGCGGGGTTCCCTTTCTCCACTGGTTTGCGAAAGGCAGCCGGCCGCGAGTCTACTACGCGGCGCTGTGCCGGATGCTTGGACTCGGATACCACAAGGGGAACAAGGATGTCCTCGGTTGGAGCCGGGACTTCTGCGACTGGCTCGATCGCTGGACCTACTACCGGGCGAGGCAAGAGATTGACTCGGCCTATGAGAAGTACTTCTGCGATATCCGGCACATCGAGGATCACTGGCTGCAACTGAGATTCGGTGGGCAGAGCATCCTCTTCGGCTGGTTGCCCGCGTCGATACAGCGACTAGTCGTCAGAAAGCTTGGCTGCCTGATCTTCGTCGCTCGTAAACCGTTATAGGCCGTCATCAGGTCGGGGCAGGATCGAGCGCCCCCGGGCGACCGCCCGCTCCCGCAGCCTCCACCTCTCCAAGAGCATCTGCCAGGCCGCCGGCTTGATCGATTGCGAGTGTTCCAATCGGCCCAGCCACCGGATCCTTCCGCTCGGCCTCGATCTCGCTCGTCTTCAGGGCGTCGAGCACCTCACACACCTGGTCGAGCAAGCCTAGGCGGTCGCCGGCCCCCGGTCCGATCCAGCCGGATTGCTCGAGCGCGGTGAACGTCTGCTCGCTTCGCTCCCGAAGCCGGGCCGCGACGGCCCGCAGACCGGGGCGAGGATCGACGTGGCTGCTCCATCTCGGTGCGGGGAGGGACGCCGGGCCGTTCCCCTGCGGCGCTGCTTCCGGACCGTACTCGGCGGCGGCAGCCGCGAGGGCGGCGGAGATGTCCGGGGCGAATACGTGGGCGTCGTGAAGGTCGCCGAGCTTGTCCTGGAGGGTCCGCAGCTGCTCGACGAGACGGGCCGCGGCGGGAATCGTCGCGGCGAGCGGTTCGAGCAGATACCGGAGCCGCTTGCCGTAGATCCGAGCCTCGTGGGCCGAGACCTGATCGGCGATCGATCGCACGCGGACGAGGCGCTGGCGGAGCTCGGCGCCGTATTCGCGGAGGAGCTCTACGACCGCGCCCGCGAAGGGAATGTCGGCCTCGGCCCTGGCGCCGCGAAGCCTAACGGTGTATTCGCCGAGCCCGTCCTCGAG
Source organism: Gemmatimonadota bacterium (assembly GCA_039933355.1). Lineage (GTDB taxonomy): Bacteria > Gemmatimonadota > Gemmatimonadetes > Gemmatimonadales > GWC2-71-9 > SHZU01. The sequence goes on from JBDTOH010000022.1 coordinate 15,210, forward strand.
GCGGTCCTGGAGCTTGGCAAAGCGGTGGGCGACGGCGTCGGCGAGGACCGCATCCGCCTTCCGCTTGCGGACCCGGAGCCGCTTGATGAACCAGGAGATCCCAACCCGCTCGAGCAGGCTCAGACCGAACCGCTGCTGTTCGAGCCAGATGAGATGGACGTCGAGATCGCGGCTCTCCCCGGTGGCCCGCGCGACCCGTGCGAGTCGGCGGCGGGCTCGCTTGTCGACGCTGCCCCGGAGCGTGGGCCGGTATGCGCGGAGGATGGTTCTCAGCCGTCGCAACCCGACGCGAAAGTCGTGGAGCGCTTCGGCGCGGTTGCGCGTGCCGGGATGCGGCCGCGCGCGAAAGGCCTCGGCCACGAGATCGAGCCCAAGCCGGCGCGCGATTTCTCGGGCCGGACGGCGCAGCTCGATCGGACCCAAATCCATAGACGAATTCCGCAAATTGCCGCAGGGGTAGTGCCGGAGAGATAGTAGGCCGCGACGGCACGAACAGCAAGCAATCGCGCCTCGCGGCTTGGAACGGACCGGAGACCCTGCCATTTTAGAGCATCGTGCGCGCGCTGATTCTCTCGTCCCTCTACGGCGATTCGACCCAACGTGGGAAGCTCCGGGCGATCGCCGGAATGGGATGCGACGTCATCGCGGCCATCCCAGGCGGCGTGGCCGGCACCGACTCGGGTGTTCGGCTCGCACCCATTCCCACCTCCGGCGATCCGAGCAACCCATCGACTCAGCGGTGGAACCGGCGCACCCTCAAACGTCTCCTGTCCGAGCACAAGCCCGAGATCGTTCAAGTCGAGGAGCCGCCGGAGTCGGCGGCCGCCGATGCCGTCGCATCGCTCTGCCGGCGCGCGGGAATCCCGTATGCGCTCTTCAGCTCGGAGAGCCTGCCCCGCCGGCTCGGGCTGTTCGAGCGAGTTCGCGCGAGCCGCACCCTCGGGGGGGCGTCGGGTGTCATCGGAGGCAATCGGCTCGCGGAGGATCTGCTCCGGGCTCAGGCGACAAAGGCCATGTCGGTCGTGCTCCCGCAGACCGGCGTCGCCCTGCCACCTCCGATCACGTCGCGCCAGGAGCCGATTCTGTCCGTTGGTTTCGTGGGGCGGCTGGTTCCCGAACGCGGCCTCGATTTCCTGGTGCGTGCGCTGGGGCAGACGTTCGGCGGTTGGACGCTCTCGATCGTGGGCGCCGGCCCTGCGCAAGAGACGATCGAAGCGCTGATCGAAAAGCTGGGGCTGGCCTCTCGGATCCGGTGGTTAGGCGGGGTGCGCCGGGAGGCGCTTGAAGAGCTCTGGCCGCGCCTGGATTGCCTCGTGGTACCCTCGCGCGACACACCGACGTGGGTCGAGCGACAGGCCCCGCTCCTCATCGAAGCGATGGCCCGCGGAATCGCGCCGATCGTGACGCCGGCGGGTGCCCTGCCGGAAATAGTCGGCCCCTCAGGCATCGTCGTGCGCGAAGTCGAGGACCTCACCACCACGCTCCAGCAGTTCGTCTCCGACCGCGCGGCCTGCCGCGCCGCCGGAGTCGCCGCCCGCCACCGGGTTCAAGACCAGTTCGTCGACTCTGCCGTCGCCGCGCGGACGCTCGAGTTCTGGACGACTCTCGTCGAGTACCATCAACAGTCGCGTCGGGTTTCCTGAGACTGATCGCGCCTTACCGTTGGATCTGGCGACTGATTCTGGGCCGGTCGAGCGCCCGCGGTGCACCGCCGTTCGAACACGAACTGATTGCACCCCAGCCCCCCACCACAGGTCACCAGTTCGTGGAGTGCGAAGCCGCGATCGCGGCAGAACCGGAATATCTCTTCCGGCGTTGCCGCCTCGAACGGATACCCTCCGACCCAGTCGACGACGTCTCGCCATGCCGACATGCCGCGGACGCCGTGCTCGGCGTAGTGACGCCAAGTGAAGAACGGCTTTCCCCGAAAGAGGTCATACAACATCGTGGGGCCCCACAGCCGGGCGAAGGCGGGTCCCAGCACCAGCCACCGCAAGGGCTTCGGCAGCTGGTTATAGGCCCGCTTGACCCTCGACCAGACCGCGGTCATGCGCCGCTGATGATTATAGATCGCGATAAAAAGCATTCCGCCCTGGCGCACCAGAGACGTCACGTTTTCGAGGGCCTGCCACATCGCACCCGTGTGGTGGAGCACTCCCCACGAGTACACGATATCCCACTCGCCGAGGGGCTCGAGATAATCCTTGTCGAGCACCGAGGCTCGTTCGACAATCCAGTCGGTGTCCTCTGGGCAGTACCGCTGTTTGAGCTCGGCCGTGCAGGCAGCCGACTGTGGATCGTCGTCGAACGAATGGACCGTGGCACCGAGGCGACGAGCCGCCAGGCTGAAGAGTCCCGACCCGCTGCCGATATCCAAGAACCGCTTTCCGCGCAAATCGCTCGCACCAAGCATGGTGCTCAACGAGCGTTCGGCCAGCGCGATCCGCTCGTCGGAGAGCACCTCGAGAAACCGGGCCCAGTTGGCGCCGAATTCAAAACGCAGCCTCGGCGTGGCTTCGGTCGATTTCGGCGGAATCAATCAGTCATTCTCCAACGCTCGAGGATCACGCACCGGAGATCTTCGTCGGTGGCGCCGACCGAGGCAAGGGGACCTGGGATTCATTCGACTCCTTAGTAGACCGCACGGACGGTCGCCGGTTTGCCAGATGCGCACCCGCTACTATACTGAGGCACGAAACCCGTCTCCTTCGCGGGCGTCCGAGGCGAGCAGATACCGGCGGGCCAGACACGCCGTCGGTCAGGCAGAACCGGAGCTCTCATGACTCGTTGTTTTCGTCGCACGGCCTTGATCGCGTGCATGGCGTTCGTCGCCCCGGCGCTGCTCGCTCAACGCCCTACGCCGGCGCAGGCCCGTGCGATGCTCCAGGCCCGCCCCGAGCTGGGCGCTCGGGTCCGCGACTACATCGCGAACTCGGGCCTCACCCCCGACCAGATCCGCTCGCGCCTCGTCGCGGCCGGATATCCTACGAGCCTCCTCGATCAGTACCTCGGCGCGGGGGACAGCCTGGAAGTCGCGGCTCCCGACCGGCAGACGCTGGGCGCGCTCCGCGCGTTAGGCATCACCGGCCCCGACGAAGACCTCCTCTACGCAGCCGACACGGTGAAGGGCCGGCCGGGTGACCGGCGCACCGACCTCCCCGAGTAGGGGAATTCCGACAGCCTGCAAGTGTTCGGGCTCGAGGTTTTTCGCCGGGTCGGCACCCAATTTCAGCCGGCCGTGGCGGGACCGGTCGATCCCAGCTATCGGCTCGGACCGGGAGACATGCTGGTCCTGATTTTAACCGGCGATGTCGAGCTCGCGCACTCGCTCGAAGTGACTCGGGAAGGGTTCATCGTGATCCCGCAGGTCGGGCAGGTCTACGTCTCTGGGCTCAATATGGCCCAGCTCGACAACCTGCTCTACCAACGGCTCGGGCGAGTCTACAGCGGCGTCCGGCGGGGCGACGGCGCGACGACCCGCTTCCAGGCGAGCGTTGCGCGGCTCCGCACGAACCAGGTCTTCGTCATCGGCGATGTCGTCAAGCCGGGGTCGTACCAGGTATCGAGCGCGGGAACGGTCCTCACGGCGCTCTATCAGGCCGGCGGTCCCAGGGAAACCGGATCGTTCCGGCGGGTCGAGATCCGGCGGGGAGGAAAACTGGTCGACTCGCTCGACGTCTACGATTATCTCCTTCGCGGCAACAACAGCCACGATATCCGGCTCGAGACCGGCGACGTCGTCTTCGTACCAGTTCACGGCATCCAGGCAGCGATCTCCGGCGCGATCACCCGCCCTGCTATCTACGAGCTCAAGTCGGGCGAGACGCTCCGCGCTCTGATCGCGATGGCCGGCGGATTCGAGGCCTTCGCGCTCCGCCGACGGGTTCAGATCGATCGAATCGTTCCGCCGGCGCAGCGCCAGGAGAGTGGCCGGGACCGGATGGTGCTGGACGTCGCGGAGAATCAATTCACCGATGAGCTCGGCCCACCGGTCCCGATTGCGGCAGGGGATCGAGTCAAGGTCTTCACGGTAGACGAGCGCCGCCGGAACGTCATTACAGTCAACGGCAACGTTTGGACTCCGGGGCAGGTGGGCTTCAAGCCGGGGATGAAATTGAGTGAGGCGATCCGCCTCGCCGGCGGCCCCAAGGCGGATGTCTACCTCGGTCAGATCTTGATCTCACGGCTCAACCCCGACTCGACCCGGAGCCAGCTCCGGTCGTCGTTTCGAGACTCGACCGGAGCCGTCGTGAGCGACATTCCGATCCAAGAGGATGACGCCATCGAGGTCTTCTCGAGGACCGCCTTCCGCCCCAGCCGGTACGTGACAATCACCGGAGCGGTTCGGTCACCTCACCGGCTCCTCTATCAAGCCGGCATGACGCTCAGGGACGCCGTGCTCGGAGCGAACGGGCTGAACGAGGACGCGCTGCTCACCGAGGCGGAGATCGCACGGCTGCCCGAGGACCGCGGAAGCGGTACAATCGCGACCACGATGCGAGTGACGCTCGATTCGAGCTATATCTTCGACCGCGGGCCTAACGGCGAGTACAAGGGGCCGCCCGGCCTGCCCGGCCCGGCGAGCGGCGCCCCGGAGATCATTCTCAAACCGTACGACAACGTGCTCATCTTCCGGCAGCCGGAGTGGGAGCAGCAGCGCACCGTGACGATCGTGGGCCGGGTGATGTACCCAGGCGTCTACTCGCTCCGCACCCGTTCCGAGCGGCTCAGCGACCTGATTACCCGCGTCGGCGGGCTGACCCGAGAGGCGTACCCGCGCGGCGCCGAGCTCTACCGCCCGATTCCCTACGACTCGGGGAGCGCGTTCCGGGTGGTCGACCGGCTCCGCCAACAGGTCAGGGGAGACAGCACGCAGGGGGCGATCGAGGACACATTGGCGGCAAAGGCCAGAATCCGCGGCCTCAGGACGATCGCCGAACGAGTCGGGCTCGACTTGCCGAAAGCACTAGCACACCCGACGGGTCTCGAAGACCTCATTCTGCAGGCCGGGGATTCGATCTGGATTCCAGAGTACGATGCGACGGTCCGGGTCACCGGCGCGGTAAACGCACCGACCACGGTGGTCTACCGTCCGGGATGGAATCTCAACGATTATGTCGGCGCTGCGGGGGGGTTCAATCGGATCGCCGACAAAGGCCGGTCATACGTCGTCCAACCAGGGGGGCAGGTCGAGAGCGTCAACCGGAAATTTCTGCTCCCTGACGGTAAGCCCAAGCCCCTACCGGGGAGCGTCGTCTTTGTGCCGGAACGCGATCCAGCCGACAAGAAAGACTTCGTGGGCCTGTTCGGATCGATTGCCCAGATTCTGGCCAGTACCCTCGCCATCATCGTCGTGGCGACTCGCCTCTAGCAATCACCTTCAGGCCTGCGGGCGAGCCGGCACCACCCGAAATGCCGAAACGTTGTGGGCGCTATTCTCAGGGCGGTAATCGGGGACCAGGCGCTTGAGCAGGTCGCGGAGATCTTCGTCGGATGAGCCGCTTCCGGCCCGATCGACGAGGAGTTGGACCAGCTCGTCTACACCGCTGGGAAGGACCGTTTGGCGAGCCTTGAGCACCTTCGCGTGCTCCGTCGGCACAGCGTGCTCCCGCCCAAAGAACAGCTCCTCATATAGTTTCTCGCCAGGCCGGACGCCGGTATAGTGAATCTCGATGTCGCGGCCTGGCTCCAGGCCTGAAAGCCGAATCAGGTCGCTGGCGAGGTCCGCAATCTTGACCGGCTCGCCCATATCCAGCACGAAAACTTCCGCCCCCACGCTCAGTACGGCCGCCTGGAGCACGAGTTGGACGGACTCCGGAATCGTCATGAAATAACGCCGCATCTCCGGATGCGTAACGGTGAGCGGGCCGCCAGCTTCGATCTGTCGAAGGAAGATCGGCACGACGCTCCCGCGGCTTCCGAGAACATTGCCGAACCGCACCGCGATGAAGTTGCGGCCGCCTCTCTCGCCCAGCCCCTGTACGATCTGTTCGGCGATGCGCTTCGAAGCGCCCATTACGTTCGTTGGACGGACTGCTTTATCGGTCGAGACCAGAACGAAGCGCTCAACAGCCATAGCGGCCGCGGCCTCGGCCACGTTTTTCGTGCCGAGCACGTTGTTGGTGATTGCTTCGACGACGTTAATCTCCATGAGCGGCACGTGCTTGTGCGCGGCTGCATGGAAGACCATCGAGGGCTGGTAGGTTTCGAAAATTCGGAATATTCGCTCACGATCGCGGACATCCGCAATCACAGGGATGACCTCGAGGGCTGGGAAAAGCTCGGTAATCTCGCCGGCGACATTGAAGATCGAATTTTCGCCGTGACCGAGTATCACGAGCCGGCTCGGATAGAGCGCCCCGACCTGACGGCAAAGCTCGCTGCCGATCGACCCGCCGGCGCCGGTGATCAAAATGGTGCGATCAGCCACGAGAGTCTGCACGCGGTCGAGGTCCGTTCGCACCGGCTCGCGACGAAGCAGATCCTCGATCTGAATTGGCCGGAGCGTCGAGATCCCCACCCGTCCGGAGAGAATCTCGAACATGCCGGGGATCGTTTTGGCCTTCAGACCCGCGTCCTCGGCCTTGCGCATCGCTTCCCGGATCGCGCTCCCCGGGGCCGACGGCATCGCGATGATCAACTCATCGACCCGAAATCGCTTGCGAAACTCATCGAGGCGGTCGATCGAGCCGAGGACCGGCAACCCGACCATCTGATGCCCATGCTTGGCGGGGTCGTCGTCGACGAAGCCAACCGGCGTGAGCCTGAGGTCCGCATTGCCGCGAAGCTCTTTCGCAATCAACTCACCGGCCGCTCCGGCGCCGGCGATTAACACTCGTGCTCCGGTCTCCCCCCTTCCGCGGGCTGCGTGCTGGCTGAGCCACCGCAACAGGAAACGGGGACCGGCAATGACGGCAGGTGTCAACAGCCCATCTATCACGACGACGGAGATCGGGACCCGCATCTGGAGCAGTCCGGTCCACGGCAGCAGCCACACGCCCAGCAGGACCACGACGAGAAGGCTCGCGACGGACGCAGTGCCAATGCGCTCCAACTCAGCTACGCCCGCATAGCGCCAGAGCCGGCGGTATAGCCCTGCTCGATAAAAGACTACGAACTTGCAAACCAGTGCCAGCGGGAGGAATCGAAGCAGGGTCGAGCTATGCTCGGGAGGAAGCGCGAAATGCTCGAAGCGGATGAAATAGGCCGCGGCAAGGGCAGCCGTGCATCCAACCAAATCCGATACCGCTAAATAGCGATTCCGCAGTGCTGGTAGGCTTGGTTTCGTTTCAACTGCCACATCCACCCCCGGAGCTCCTAGGCGATTCCGATCGGCCCGTCACAACAGTAACGGGCTGGTCGCAGGACCGGCACCCGCGCCGTGACCGAATTGCGACGTGCATTAGACGTCCTGTGGATTCCCCTCGGGCACAGGGAGCCGCGATGCCGCGCTCATGAGGCGATTTTACTCCATCACTGGGGGCTTCTCGGGGCCCGGTGCTCTACAGCCCAGTAGCCAAGGAGCGGAAGACCGGCGCCGGGCGCGAGAGCGAGAGGACGTTCCGCAGGGTAACGGCTGGCCCAGAGTACGATCGAGCCGACAACGGCTGTCAGGCAAAGTTCGACGACGGTGACACGGGAGTGAGACCAACCACCTGAAACAAGCCGCTGGTATGCGTGCGTGCGATGCGGGGCATACCACCGTTCGCCGTTCCAGAGACGCCGGAGGAGGGTGATCGTCGCATCGACTAGGAATACACTCAAGAGAATCGCCCAATCAGCGATGCCTGGACCGCGGGCAACTACGGACGAAAGCGCCACCGATC